>NZ_JABZED010000022.1:0-29053 GCF_013416675.1 Salinispora sp. H7-4 | reverse complement strand
GTGTCCCAGGTTCTCCAGCTTCGACTCCTGCAGGCTGGTGCCGATCGCCACCACGGCGGCGCGCTCGTCCATGCCGGCGGACTTGGTGGCCTCGATGATGGCCTTCACATTCGATACCTGCTCGTCGCCCAGGTCGATGCGCGACTGCTCACCCTGGGTGCCGTGCGGGATCAACGTGCCCATGTCCGGCTTCTCCGCCTGCGCCACGCCAGCAGCAGCCGCTGCGGGGGTGGTGTCGGTGAGGGTGGCAAGGGGGCCGGCGACGACACCGGTGGACAGGGCCAGACCAGCGATACCAAGGACGCTACGACGCAGAATCGTGTTCTTCATGGGGGTTGCTCCATTCGGGGGTCGACACCCACCCACCCACACGCCCGAAGGGGGGTCAGGCGGCAAAGGGGTGCAAGCACCGTCCGGCGCTCAAAGACAAGAAGGGGGGTCGGCGACCGCGGGGCCTCACAGGGCACGCGCACGGCGCCGGGTCCAGATGTAACGACCGACCGGCCACCAGCATTCCCGGCGACCTCACAGGCCACCGGCATTCCCGGCGACCTCATACCCGGTGTCACCCGCCCGAGCGGGGCACCTCCACGGCCGTACGCAGGATGTAACGCCCCGACGGCCGCCGGGATTCCACCGTCACCGTGCCCCCGACCACACCCCAAACCGGCACAGACCAGATTTCCACGCCTCAACCGAATGGGCGGCCACAAACCGGATAGCCGCTATCGGGAGCCGCTATTGGTGGCCAGCAGTGGAGTCGGCGTCGTTGCGGGGCCCGATGTTGTGTGCCCGCAGGCGCCAACCCCGCTGGTCGTCGTGCCAGAGCTCGGTCCAGTGGCAGTTGCGCAGCGAGTCGATCGTACGCAGCACGGCGGGCTCCCAGCCCAGCAGCTGACCGATGCCCTGACGGGCGGCACCAGCATGGGTGGCGGCCACCACCGTCCCACCGGGGGCCGTATCGGCGGCCTCCTGGAACGCGACGCCCAGCCGCTTACCGACGTCGTCCAAGGTCTCGATGCCGGCTCCTGGATCTGGGTGACCGGCTCGCCAGCGGGCGTACTCCTCCGGGTACTGTTCAGCCGCCTCGGTGAGCCGCAGCCCCTGCCAGGGCCCGAAATGCCGTTCCCGCAGCCGTACGTCGGTGTGGACCGGCAGCCCGGTCAGCGCGGCCAGAGCGCCGGCCGTGTCCGCTGCCCGTTGCAGGTCACTAGCGAAGATCGCATCGGGGTGGAACCCGGCGAGCAGCTGGGCGGCAGCCCGGGCCTGCTCCCGACCGAGGTCGTTCAGACCGATGTCGGTCTGCCCCTGCACCCGACCGCTGGCGTTCCAGTCGGTGTTGCCGTGCCGCCAGACGATCAGCCGAGTCATTCGGCGGCGCCGGGCTCAGCGGCGGCGAGGTCGCGGTCAACGAAGGGGATCTGCGGGCAGTCCTTCCAGAGCCGGTCCAACGCGTAGAACTCGCGTTCCTCGGTGTGCTGGACGTGTACGACAATGTCCACGTAGTCGAGCAGCACCCAACGACCGCCTCGCTCCCCCTCGCGCCGGACCGGCTTGGCCTTCTCCGGCAGCTGGAGCAGGCGCTCCTCGATTGCGTCAACGATGGCGAGCACCTGACGCTCGTTTGGGGCGGCGGCGAGCAGGAACGCGTCGGTGATGGCGAGCTGATCACCCACATCAATGATGACGATGTCCTGCGCCCTCTTGTCGGCGGCGGCCTGGGCGGCGGCGTTCGCCAGCTCGTGTGCGCGTTCGGAAACTGTCACCGTACTCCTTCGATCATGCGTGCGACCCCTTAAGCGTCTCACATGAAAGCGCGACCCGGCCGGTCGGTTACGGCGCATTCGGGCGGAAAGGGCCGCAGAGCAGGATGAATCACTGCTGGTAGAGCCGCCGCTTTGCGATGTACTGCACCACACCGTCGGGCACCAGGTACCACAACGGCTGGCCGCGGGAGACCCGGACCCGGCAGTCGGTGGAGGAGATCGCCATCGCGGGCACCTGCACCAGGCTCACCGTGTCGGCGGGCAGGTGCGCGTTGGACAACCTGAAGCCGGGCCGGGTCACCCCGATGAAGTGGGCCAACCCGAAGGCCTCGTCCAGGTCCTTCCAGGAAAGGATCTTCGCCAGGGCATCCGCGCCGGTGATGAAGAAGAGCTGCACCTTGGCGCCGTACACGGCCCGCAGGTCACGCAGCGTGTCGATGGTGTAGGTGGGGCCATCACGGTCGATGTCGACCCGACTGACCTGGAAGCGAGGGTTGGAGGCGGTGGCGATGACCGTCATCAGGTATCGGTCCTCGGCCGGGCTGACCGGCTCGTCCTCCTTCTGCCACGGCTGCCCGGTGGGGACGAAGATCACCTCGTCCAGCCCGAACCGGTCGGCCACCTCGCTCGCCGCGACCAGGTGACCGTGGTGGATCGGGTCGAACGTGCCGCCCATGATCCCCACCCGCCGGATGTCTTCCTCCACCCCGCGATCTTAAGCCGACCGCGCAGCCAGCGCCGGCGCCACCCCAGCTTCCCCACCGCCCGAGGCCGACGCGGCTCCGCCGGAAGTGGGATTGCCCCCACTGTGCCCACCGGCCGGGCCCGTGCTCCTCAGGCGTCCACCGCAACGACGGCGGTCCGGGCGACCAGCGCCCGGCGCATGTCGTCGTCCGCGTCGATCAACGTCCGACGAAGGCCCCGGGTGAGATCCCCCCGGGTGAGCAGCTTCGCGACGCCCTCCCGGGTGCTCTGCGCGACCGCATAGCGCGGAAACGCCCGCTCCGCGATCCGCTCCGCCACCCACGGGGTACGCAACCGCGAGGCGACCGGCATGTCGGCAAGGTACCGCCCGACGTACGGGGCGGTCAGCGTCGCCTGCTCCGGCTGCCAGAAGCCCTTCGCGGTAGCCTCAACCAGGCGGTTGGAGCACTCGGTGTCCGCCACGATGATCTTCCAGGCAGCCTCTTTGGCAGCCGGGTCGGGCAGGGCCGCGCGACAGCGGGCAGCCCGCTCGGCCCCAGTGGCGCTCGGGTCGGCTGCCGCCTCGGCGGCGATCTCCGCCGCACCGGCCCCACCCAGCGCCACCAGCCGCCCCAGCACCGCCCACCGCAGCTCCGCGTCGATCGCGAGCCCCGGTGGCCTGCCCTGGCCGGCCAGCCAACCGGTCAGTCGGTCCACGTCGTCGGTAGCGGCGACCCACCCTCGGGCCGCGGCGAGCTGCAGCGAACCACCGGTCGGCGCGGTGTCGAGCAGCTGCCCGGTGGCGACGGCGACCTGGGCCAGGGCCGCCTCGCGGTCGCGGGGGGTGAGGTAGCGGTTGACCAGCGATCGGCTGATTGCGACCACATCCTCGACGATCACCACCTCGGTCTCGGCCGGCAATGCGTCGGTGATCAGCTGCACCAGCTCCATCACCGGCCGCTCCCCATCAGTGACGGCGTCCAGCTCAGCTCCCCAGAGCAGCGCCCGCGCGAGCGAATCGGCCAGGCGGGGCAGCAACAGCGGTACCGCGTCCGCCGAGGCCGGATCCAGCCGGATCTTGGCATAGGTCAAGTCACCCGCGTTCGGCAGCAGCAGCTGGGCGGCCACCTGCCCGGCCAGGTCCGTGAGCACCGTGCGACCACCATCGAGGGAAGGTTCAAGGTCCACCAGGCGGTGCTGCACGGTGCCGTCAGCGGCGTACCGGGCGACGCCGACCCGGTGTGGGCGCAGCACCGGGTGGGACTCCGGCCCGCTCTGCACCAGGGCCACCTCGGTGTATCGGCCATCGGCATCGAGCGAGACCTCCGCCCGCAGCGTGTTGACCTGCGCGGTACGCAGCCAGCACCGGGCCCATCCGGTCATGTCGCGCCCGCTGGCCGTGGTCAGGCTGGCCAGCAGGTCCGCCAGGGTGGCGTTGCCGAACCGGTGCTCGGCGAAGTACGCGTTGAGCCCGGCCAGGAAGTCGTCGTCGCCGAGCCAGGCCACGAGCTGGCGCAGCACCGCGGCGCCCTTCGCGTACGAGATGCCGTCGAAGTTGAGCATGGCCTGGGCGGCGTCGGTCACCTCCGCCGGGGCGACCGGGTGGGTCGACGGGCGCTGGTCGGCCGCGTACCCCCAGATCTTGCGCCGCATCGCGAAGCTCGTCCAGCCGCGATCGAAGCGGGTGGCCTCCGCGGTCACCCGGGTGGCCAGGTACTCGGCGAACGACTCGTTCAACCACAGGTCGTCCCACCACCGCATGGTGACCAGGTCCCCGAACCACATGTGCGCCATCTCGTGCGCGATGGTGCTGGCCCGCCACTCGCGCTCGCTCTCGGTGACCGCGGACCGGAAGACGTAGTCGTCCCGGATGGTCACCAGTCCCGGATTCTCCATCGCCCCGGCATTGAACTCCGGTACGAACGCCTGGTCGTACTTGCCGAACGGGTACCGCTGCGCGAAGAGCTGGTGATACCGGTCCAGACACTGCTTCGTGACCGTGAGGATCTCGTCGACCTCCGCGTCCAGGTGTGGCGCGAGCGACCGACGACACCAGACGCCGAGCGGGATGCCGTCATGCTCGTCCCGGTGGACGTACCAGGGCCCGGCGATCACCGAGACCAGGTACGTGGCCAGCGGTTCGGTCGGGGCGAACTCCCACCGCCCTGGACGCGGCGAGGCAGCCAGTACGCCGTTCGCGGCGACGGTCCAGTGCTCGGGGGCGGTCACCGTGAGGGTGACCGGGGCCTTGAGGTCGGGTTGGTCGAAGGCGGCGAAGATGCGCTGGGCATGGTCGAGGAAGGACATGGCGTACAGGTAGGTCTCCCCGTCGGCCGGGTCGACAAAGCGGTGCATCCCCTCAGCGGTGTTGGTGTACCCCATCTCCGCCTCGACCGTCAGCGTGTTCCGCTCGGCGAGGCCGGTCAGCGGCAGCCGGTTGTCGACCAGCAGGGCGGGGTCAAGGTCGGTGTCGTTGATTCGGACCGAGCGCAGCCGCTGCGGCTGGCACTCGACGAACGTCCGGGTACCGGGGGTCGCCCGAAACCGGATGGTGACCTGCGAACGAAATCCTTCGTCGCCGGTCACGTCGAGGTCCACCTGATAGGACTCGACGGAAATCACAGCGGCGCGCGCGGTCGCCTCTACGCGGGTAAGGCTCGGCATCCGCTTATCCTGCCCGATGGAACAATACGAATTGCCCCCGAACCACGGCACAGGAGGAATGCACCATGACGACGCACCCCAAAGGCGACTTCGATGTCTCGCGGGCCGTCTGGCAGCGAGCCGAGGGCGACACCTCCGAGGCCGCCGTCGAGGTCGCGTTCGTCGACGACCTGATCGGCATGCGGAACTCCGCCGAGCCGGACGGGCCGGTACTCGTGTTCACCCAGGCCGAGTGGGACGCCTTCGTCGCCGGCGCCCAGGACGGCGAGTTCGACCTGGACTGATTCGCTGGACCGCCTCGGCCTGGATCGACGGTCCGGGTCGAGGCGGTGCGTCCGCCCCCCTTCGCCCGCACACCCGGGTTCCGGCCAGCCGTCGGTCTGATCGACCGTTTGGCTGCGGAGTCCGCTGGTGGGACCGGACAATGATGGACTGTCGGGTCGGGGGTGAGCCCGCGCCACGGCGCCATGGGCCGCGGATCGACGGAGGTGCAGGCATGGCAGAGCAGCCACGAGCGCGGTCGCGGACCGGGCTCCAGGTCGCGGCCCTCGCTGTGGCGGGAATTCTCCTCCTACTGGGAGTGCTCGGGTTCGTGCCCGGGATCACCACCGACTATGCCGAGTTGCGGTTCGCCGGGCCAGACTCCGAAGCACAGCTGTTTGGCCTGTTCCAGGTCTCTTTCCTGCACAACATCCTGCTCCTGGGCTCCGGCCTCGCCGGCCTGCTGCTGGCCCGCCGGGTAGGCGGGGCACGGGTCTTCCTCACCGTGGGTGGTGCGCTCACCCTCGCCCTGTGGATCTATGGACTCATGATCGACCGGTCCAGCGCGGCGAACGTGATTCCGGTGAACGACGCCGACAACTGGCTACACCTCGGTCTCGGCTTCGCGATGCTCGTGCTCGGCCTGCTCCTGTCCAACCAGAAAGGCACCGGGGGCCGGCTCGACACTCCCCTGGACCGGCCCTGACCAGCCGCTACGGTCAGTCACTCCGCGTCGTCGCCGACCGGCTCGCCGGTTTCGGCCTCATCCTCCGGGCGCTGCCGCCGGGACTTGCGGGCCGCCAGCCGCTCGGCGGCCGACGGCCGCTCCGACTTCTCCGCCAGCCGCTGGTCACCGCCGCGTATCCCGGGGACGAACTCGGTGTACAGCGTCGGCTGCCAGTCGAACTCGCGTTCGCCGATTCGGACCAGGTCGCCCGCCTGCGCACCGGCCTTGCCGAGCTTCTCCTCGACGCCCAGCCGGGCCAGTCGGTCAGCCAGGTAGCCGACCGCCTCCTCATTATCGAAGTTCGTCTGCCGGACCCACCGTTCCGGGCGGGTACCCCGCACCACCCAGGCACCGTCCGGCCCAGCCTCCACGGAGAAGCCCGCGTCGTCGACCGCCTTGGGCCGGATCACGATCCGGGTGGGCTCCGCCGGCGGTGCGGCCGCACGCGCTGCCGTCACCAGTTCACCCATGGCGTACATCAGGTCCTTGAGCCCGGCCCGGGTGGCCGCCGAGACCTCGAAGACGCGGAAGCCGCGGGCCTCCAGCTCCGGCCGGACCATCTCGGCCAGGTCCCGCCCGTCCGGCACGTCGACCTTGTTGAGCGCGACCAGGCGCGGCCGATCAACCAGCCCACCGTACGCGGCAAGCTCCGCCTCGAGGGCGTCGATGTCGGCCACCGGGTCGCGCTCCGTCTCCAGGGCCGCGGTGTCGACGACGTGCACGAGCACCGCGCAGCGCTCGATGTGCCGAAGGAACTCCAGGCCGAGCCCCTTGCCGGTGGCCGCGCCCGGAATCAGTCCCGGTACGTCCGCGACGGTGAAGGTGTGGTTGTCCGCTCGGACCACGCCGAGGTTCGGTACCAGGGTGGTGAACGGGTAGTCAGCGATCTTCGGCTTCGCGGCCGACATCACCGAGATCAGCGATGACTTACCCGCGGACGGATAGCCGACCAGACCGATGTCGGCGACGCTCTTCAGCTCCAGCACCACGTCCATCTGGTCGCCGGGCTCGCCCAGCTCGGCGAAGCCCGGCGCCTTGCGGCGGGCGTTGGCCAGCGAGGCGTTACCCCGGCCACCGCGCCCGCCCCGGGCCGCCTCGAAGGTCGTCCCGGCACCCACCAGGTCGGCGAGGACCGTACCGTCGGCGGTCTGCACGACGGTGCCGTTGGGAACCTTGAGGACCAGGTCGACGCCGTTCGCGCCGTCCCGGTTCGAGCCGGCCCCGCCCCGACCGTTTGCGGCCTTGACGTGCGGGCGGAAGTGGAAGTCGAGCAGCGTGTGCACCTGCGGATCAACCACCAGTGAGACGCTGCCGCCGTGCCCACCGTTACCCCCGTCCGGACCACCGAACGGCTTGAACTTCTCCCGGTGAACCGAGACACAGCCGTGCCCGCCGTCGCCGGCCTGCAGGTGCAGGACGACCCGGTCAACGAACGTCGTCACGCCACCAATCCTTCCAGCGGGGGGTGTACTGAGCACAAGAAAGCCGAAGCGGGCCGGGACACCAGGTCCACGGCCCGCTTCGCCGGAGCCTACTGCTGCGGAACGATGCTGACGGTCTTGCGACCGCGCTTGGTACCGAACTGGACCGAACCGGCGGCCAGCGCGAAGAGCGTGTCGTCCCCGCCCCGGCCGACCAGGTCACCCGGGTGGAACTTGGTGCCGCGCTGGCGGATGATGATCTCGCCCGCGCTGACGAGCTGACCACCGAAGCGCTTCACGCCGAGCCGCTGGGCCGCAGACTCACGACCGTTACGCGAGCTGGACGCACCCTTTTTGTGAGCCATTGGAGGACGACCTACTTCCCGCTGGAGATGCCGGTCACCTTCACCTGGGTCAACGGCTGACGGTGACCCTGGCGCTTGTGGTAGCCGGTCTTGTTCTTGAACTTGTGGATCCGGATCTTCGGGCCCTTGGTGTGCTCGGCGATCTCACCGGACACCTCGACCTTGGCAAGCTTCGCCGCGTCGGTCACCAGGTCGTCACCGTCGACGAGGAGCACCGCGGCAAGCTGCACCGCGTCACCGGGGGCACCGGCGAGCTTCTCGACCTCGATCACGTCGCCCTCGGCGACCTTGTACTGCTTGCCGCCGGTCTTGACGATCGCGTACATCGGAGGCGGACTCCCTGTCGTTGAGGCTGCTGGCGGTCGTTTCCCACGGCGGCTCGCCGGATGACACAAGGCACGGCGGCGCGGGCACGCGGGAGGTCGGCACACCAAAGTGCGCCGCTGGCAAGCGTACGCCATGGTCCGGAGCTCCCCCAAACCGGCCGGCCGAAACGCCCGCCCTACCCGGCAGGAGGGCGCGCCGACCGGACCCGCGGGGCGGGTTCCGGTCGGCGCGGCACCGCCGTCAGGGGCGGGTACGACGCGCGGTCAGGGGCGGGTACGGCGTCGTGCACCGCCCCGGCGGGAACGCCGCCGGCCCGCGGTTTCGGGCTCCTCGCCGTCCTCGCCGCCCACCGCGTCCGGGTCGTCGGGCGCCGCGAGCCGCGCCATGTCGCCGCTCTGGCTCGCTACCGCGCTCGGGGCAGCCGGTGTTTCCACCTCATATCGGGACAGGTCATAGCCCATCGTGTCGTAATAGTCAGCACCGGACGTCGTGGCGGTGGCCTCCGGGGTGGTGGCCTCCGGGGTGGTGGTAACGGCACCCCGGGCCTCCTCGCCCTCGGCCACGGTCCGCTCGGCGGCGGAAGTTCCCTTCCGCGCCCGCCGGCGGGACGACCCGCCCGACTCGGCCGGCGCCACCGCCTTGACCTTCTCTCCGCTGCCGCCCGCACGTGGCTTCTCCGGCACCGGCTCGGTGTGCAGGATCAACCCACGACCCTTGCAGCACTCACAGGTCTCGCTGAACGCCTCCAGCAGGCCGGCACCGATCCGCTTCCGGGTCATCTGCACCAAACCAAGCGAGGTGATCTCCGTCACCTGGTGCTTGGTGCGGTCCCGCCCCAGGCACTCGGTCAACCGACGCAGCACCAACTCCCGGTTCGACTCCAGGACCATGTCGATGAAGTCGATGACCACGATGCCGCCGATGTCCCGCAGCCGCAGCTGCCGGACGATCTCCTCGGCGGCTTCCAGGTTGTTCCGGGTAACCGTCTCCTCCAGGTTCCCACCGGCACCGGTGTACTTACCGGTGTTCACGTCCACCACGGTCATCGCCTCAGTACGGTCGATCACCAGGTGTCCCCCGGAGGGGAGGAAGACCTTGCGGTCCAGACCCTTCAGGATCTGCTCGTCGATCCGGTACTCGGTGAAGACGTCCACGGTGCCCACATGCCGGCGAAGCCGGGCGACCAGGTCCGGCGAGACGTGCGACAGGTACGACTCAACCAGGTCGTACGCGCCCTCACCCTCAATCACCAGCTCCCGGAAGTCCTCGTTGAACAGGTCCCGGACAACCCGGATGACCAGATCTGGCTCCTCGTAGAGCAGCACCGGCGCACCGCCTCGGCCCGCCTTCGCCTGGATTTCCTCCCACTGCGCCTGCAACCGCTTGACATCCCGCGCCAGCTCGTCCTCGGTGGCGCCCTCGGCGGCGGTACGGACGATCACGCCCGCTCCCTCCGGAACCAGCTTCTTCAGCGCGTCCCGCAGGCGCTTGCGCTCGTTGTCCGGCAGCTTGCGGCTGATCCCGGAGGCGTTGCCGCCCGGCACGTAGACGAGGTGCCGGCCGGAGAGCGCCACATGGCTGGTCAGCCGGGCGCCCTTGTGTCCGATCGGGTCCTTGGTGACCTGCACCAGGACCGAATCACCGGACTTGAGGGCCTGCTCGATAGAGCGGGCTCGCCCCTCCAGCCCGGTGGCGTCCCAGTTGACCTCACCCGCGTACAGCACGGCGTTGCGGCCACGCCCAATGTCGACGAACGCCGCCTCCATGCTGGGCAGGACGTTCTGCACCTTGCCCAGATAGACATTGCCGGCCATGGTGACCGACGAGTTACGGGTGACGTAGTGCTCGACCAGCACCCCGTCCTCCAGTACGGCGATCTGTGTCCGGTCGCCCCGCTGTCGGACCGCCATCACCCGGTCCACCGCCTCCCGGCGGGCCAGGAACTCTGCCTCGCTGAGGATCGGCGGCCGGGTCCGGCGCTGCTCGCGGCCGTCCCGGCGGCGCTGGCGCTTGGCCTCCAGCCGGGTCGAGCCGGAGACGCCCTGTACCTCGTCAACGGTGCGACGCGGCTCCCGGATCTTGACGACCGTGGGCACCCCGTCCTCTGCGGCGGCCTCCACATCTCCGGCACCACGTCGGCGCCGACGGCGGCGACGCCGGGTCAACCCGTCGCCTCCTCCGGCCTCGGCCTCGTCGTCCTCCTCGGCCTCCGGCTCCACCGCCTCGGTCTGCACAGCGGCCTCCTCGGCCTCCTGCTCCTCGACCTCGTCGGCCTCGTCGGCGCCTCCCTTGCCCCGGCCACGCCCACGACGACCCCGCCGACGGCGACGCCGGCCACCGAGGGTGTCGTCCTCGTCCTCATCCTCGGGGACCTCCCCGGCCGCCTCGACCTCCTCGGCCTTCCGGTCCTCCCCGGGCTCGACGGCCTCGGCCTCGGCCTCCGCGGACTCGCCGCTGCGGCGGCCCCGCCGGCGGCGCCGCGACGTCTCGACCGGCTCCTCCGCGGCCGGCTCAGCGGCCGACTCCGCGGCGGCCGGCTCCGCGGCGGCCGCTGCCTCGGCGGCCCGGGCCGGCACCGGCTCCTCGGGCAACGGAGCCATAAACAGCACTGTTGGGGCGGAGAGCCGGGCGCGTCGACCACGGGCCGGGCGCTCCGGCTCGACCGGGTCGGCTACCGCCACCCCGGGCGGCACCTCCCCCACCGCGGCACCGCCGGGTGGAGTTGACTCGGTCTGCTCCTCCTCAGTCGCGGCAACCGGTTCGGGTGCGGTTGGCTCAACCGGAGCAATCGGGTCAACCGGAGCAGTCGGCTCGACGGGAGCAATAGGGTCAACCGGAGCAGCGGCCTCAGCCGGAGCAGCCGAGTCAGCCGGCGTGGAGGTTGGCTCGACCGGCGCGGGGGCGGCGGTCTTCTTGCGGCGGGTCCGCGTCGCCTTCACCGGCCGCACGGTGTCCGCCGCCGCCTCCTCCGGCGCGCCGGAGGCCGGTACCGGCTCGGCCGGCGCCTTGGCCGTCGTAGCCTTCCGACGACGACGCGTCGCCTTCGTCGGTGACTCACCGTCGCCCGCGATCGGGGCAAGCACCTCGGCCTGGGGTGCCTCGCCCGCCCCCGGCGCGGCGGCGCTACCCGCCTCGATCGGCGCCTCACTCTGTTCTGGTCGGCTGACCGGGGTCACCCGCTTGCGGCTGACCCGCTTGCGGACCCGGGTCGCCGGCTCGGCCGCGCCGGTACCCACCGCCTCGCTCGTCGTTGGGCCGGTCGACTCCGGGGTGTCCCCGGCGGGTTCCCGGGCACCCCGGTCGCCCTTCTCCGACGCGGTGCTCGCGGCGGCGGCACTGTCGCCAACACGGTGTTCGGCGGTCTCGCCATCCGGGTGGAAGCCGGTGCGTTCGCCGCCCTCGGGCTCGTTCTCGAGCATGGACGTCTCCAGTTCTGGCTACCCCGGGCGCGGGTGAGCGCTGCCACGCAGGGTCGCCGCAAAAGGTGTTTCCGCCAGTCGCGATCGACGCGACCGGCGAAGTCTGCCTAGCCAGACACCGACCGTCGGTCAGCGTCCACCGATAACTGCCCCGTCGCGGCCCGCGTCCAACGGATCCGCGATCGCACCCTGCGTGGTCAGCGTGCCCTGAGCCAGCCGGGTCACCCGCGGCGACACCGGCGGCTCCAGGTCGGCCACCACGCGGAGGCCGGAAAGGACGTCATCGGGTCGAACAGCGGGAGTGACCTGCCGCACGACCAGCTCGAGTATCGCACACGGTACTGCCACGGCCTCGGAAGGTGTCTCATCCGACATGATCACATTGACATCGATGACAGCTGCCCGAGCGTCAAAAGTCCGCCGGCCCTGCTTGGTCATCCGCTCGACGAAGACCTCGTCCGCGGCGGTGAAGGCGGCCACCGCCGCGCGCAGCACCTCCGGGTCCATCTCCGGCAACTCGATCCGCCAGTGCGCCGCCTCGATCCGGTCGACCAGGCTGCCGCCGGTCGCCACCACCGCCTCCAGCACGTCGAGTCCGGGCGAGAGGGCCGCGTCAAGCGCAGCCCGCAACGCCGCCGGGTCGACCGGCTCCCGCAACCCGATCTCCAGGTACTCGGCCTCGCTCGCCACACCGGTCGGCGCGGCGCTGGCATAGGAGATCTTCGGGTGCGGGGTAAAGCCCTGGGAGTAGGCCATCGGTACGCCAGCCCGACGCAGCGCCCGCTCGAAGGCGCGCGCGAAGTCTCGGTGCGAGGTGAACCGCAGTGGCCCCCGCTTGGCGTACCGGAGGCGAATCCGCTGGACGACCGGCGCCTGCCCGCCCTCCGGCTGTCGTTTCCTACTGATCGTTGCGCTCCTCGGTTTCAGGCCGACGACGGTCGCCGGTCCCCGGGACCTACTGCTACTGCTGGGCGTCGCTGGGCACCCGCAGTCCGTTGACCGGGGTCAACGGGAGCAGTTTCCTACCCGTCGGGCCGATCTGGATCTCGGTGTCCATGGCCGGACAGACACCGCAGTCGAAGCACGGCGTCCACCGGCAGTCATCCTGCTCGTACTCGCCCAGGGCGTCCTGCCAGTCCTGCCAGAGCCAGTCCTTGTCCAGGCCCGAGTCCAGGTGGTCCCAGGGTAGGACCTCCAGCTCGTCGCGCTCCCGGGTGGTGTACCAGTCGAGGTCGACGCCGAAGTCGGGCAGCACCTCCGCGGCGGCCTCCACCCAACGCTGGTACGAGAAGTGCTCGCTCCAGCCGTCGAACCGGCCGCCGTTCTCCCAGACCCGCCGGATCACCGCGCCAACCCGGCGGTCACCGCGGGAGAGCAGGCCCTCGATCAGCGACGGCTCGCCGTCGTGGTAGCGGAAGCCGATCGCCCGGCCCAGCGAGCGATCCGCGTTGACGGCCTGCTTGAGCAGCCGCAGCCGATTGTCGATGACCTCCGGCCGGGCCATCGCGGCCCACTGGAACGGGGTGTGGGGCTTCGGCACGAACCCGCCGATGGAGACCGTGCAGCGGATGTCCCGGCTGCCGGTCGCCGCACGGCCGGCCCGGATCACCTCGTGTGCCATCGCCGCGATCTCGAGGACGTCCTCGTCGGTCTCGGTCGGCAGGCCGCACATGAAGTAGAGCTTCACCTGCCGCCAGCCGTTGGTGTAGGCGGTGACGACGGTCCGGATGAGGTCTTCCTTCGACACCATCTTGTTGATCACCTTGCGGATCCGCTCCGACCCGCCCTCCGGGGCGAAGGTCAGACCGGTCCGCCGGCCGTTGCGGGCCAACTCCTGCGCCAGGTCGATGTTGAACGCGTCCACCCGGGTGGAGGGCAGCGAGAGCGACACGTTGGTGCCCTCGTACTGCTGGGCGAGGCCGGAGCACATGTCGCCGATCTCCGAATGGTCGGCCGAGGAGAGCGAGAGCAGGCCCACCTCGTGGAAGCCGGAGAACTCCAGCCCTTCCCGCACCATCTGCCCCACCGTGGTGATCGAGCGTTCCCGCACCGGGCGGGTGATCATGCCTGCCTGGCAGAACCGGCAGCCCCGGGTGCAGCCCCGGAAGATCTCCACCGCGTACCGCTCGTGGACCGTCTCCGCCAGGGGCACGAGCGGCTTCTTCGGGTACGGCCACGCATCCAGGTCCATCGTCGTACGCTTGTGCACCCGAAACGGCACGTCCGGGCGGTTCGGCACGACCCGCTGAATTCGGCCGTCGGGCAGGTAGTCCACGTCGTAGAAGCGCGGCACGTAGACGCTCTCGGTGCGGGCCAGTCGCAGCAGCAGCTCGTCCCGACCGCCGGGAGAACCCTCCGCCTTCCACTCCCGAACGATCGTGGTGATCTCCAGGACCGCCTCCTCGCCGTCACCGAGCACCGCGGCGTCAACAAAGGTGGCGATCGGTTCCGGGTTGAACGCAGCGTGGCCACCGGCGACGACCACCGGGTCGGCGTCGCTGCGGTCGGCGGCCAGGAGCGGAATTCCCGCCAGGTCGATCGCGGTGAGCAGGTTCGTGTAGCCGAGCTCGGTGGCGAAGGAGACGCCGAAGACGTCGAAGTCCCGCACCGGGCGGTGCGCGTCAATGGTGAACTGCGGCACCTGGTGGGCGCGCATCAACCGCTCCAGGTCCGGCCAGACCGCGTACGTCCGCTCGGCGAGCACGTCGGGCTGCTCGTTGAGTACCTCGTACAGGATCTGCACGCCCTGGTTGGGCAGGCCGACCTCGTACGCGTCGGGGTACATCAGGGCCCAGCGCACGGCGGCCGTGTCCCAGTCCTTGACCACCGCCCCCAACTCACCACCGACGTACTGGATGGGCTTGGCGATCTGGGGCAACAACGGCTCCAGCCGGGGCCACACGGAGTTGGCCACGGCGCTGCGCGGCGTGGTGGACGGGGCACTCATGATGCTCAAGGGTACGCGCCCGACCACGAGCCCAACGGCGGCGGCTCACGGACGGGGGTACGTCGGTACTAGCCTCGGGTCGCCGAGAGGAGATTGACACGATGCCGGAGCCGACCAACGCCGAACCGGACGGCCCGACCCCGACCCGGAGGTTCCCTGCCGACGGGAGCGCCCCACCACCGGCTCCCGCCGGGAGCGGGTCCGCTGCCGTGCCACTGCCACGCCGCCAGTCCCGGGAGGAGTCGATCAAGCCCGCCGCGGCGGCGGGACGCCCGGAGGCACCGGAGGACCAGACCCCGGTTGATCCGTGGGCCGGCACCGACACCACCGGGTGGGACCTGCTCTCCATCGAACTGCCGCCGAGCCCGCCGACCCCGTCGAGCCCACCGACCCAGCCGACCCAGCCGGCCCCGCCGACCCCGTCGGCCCCACCGACCCGGTTCCCTTCGCCGGCCGCACCGGCTCCCACCGGCGCTCCCGCCTCATCTGACCACAGCTACCCGGCCCCACGGCCCGCCGGCTCCGCCAGTCCACCAGCACCCGGTCAGCCGACATCGAAGCCAACCGGTGCGGCACCGAGCCGCAAACGGCGGAAGTGGCCCTGGGCACTGCTGTTCGTCATCGCGTGCTGCTGCGGGGGCCCGGCCTACTGGGTGACACCGGTGCTCAACCAGTTCCCGGCGCACGCCGCCCTCCCGACCGCCTTCGGGGACCTGCACCTACGCGAGGACCACCACAGCACGCAGATCGCGGCGGAGTTGGCGCGGCAGGTGGACGAGGCGCACTGGACGGCCAGCGACACCTTCGCCGGCATATACCGCACCGGCGCCGGCAAGCAGGTGACGGTCTTCGGTAGCACCGGCCTCTGGCTCGCGCCGAAGTCGGCAGCGGAAGCCGAGATGGAGCGGCTCACCGGCCAGTACTCGCTCGACCCGTCGCAAGCCGTCGGGACCGGGGTCCGCGGTCGGCACGGACGCTGTGCTCCTGGTCACGACGACGGCACCGGCGTCGTGGTCTGCACCTCCGTTGACCACAGCAGCATCGCCACCGCTGTCTTCACCCGGCTCTCGGTGCCAGACAGCGCCACCCTGCTCGACGCGCTACGGAAGCAGATCGTCGTCCAGTCGAACTGACCCCTCCGGCGTCCGTTCCCGCGACTCGGCCCGGCGGGGTCAACCAGCCGGGGCCTCCGCTCCTTCGGCGTCGGTTCAGACCGGGCCCGGTTCCCCGTCCACCGGCGGACGCCCACGTGCCGGCGCGTACCGCGGGACATACTCCTGACCGGTGAGCTTCTGAATCTCGCTCATCACCTCATCGGTCATGACCCGCAGCGAGCTGCGGTCGTCCGACCGCCCGGTGTAGTCCAACGGCTTGCCGAACCGAACGGTGATCCGCCCGGTGAAGGGGCGAGGCACCCGCGCACCGATCGGCTGCACCTTGTCGGTGCCGATCATGCCGACCGGGATGATCGGCACCCCCGCCGACACCGCGAGCCGGACCGCACCGGTACGTCCACGGTAGAGCCGCCCATCCGGGGAGCGGGTCCCCTCCGGGTAGACGACGACGAGGTCGCCGGAGCGAAGTGCGGGGATGGCCGCGTCGAAGGCGGACAGCGCCGCGCGCCCGCCGCCCCGCTCGACCGGGATGGCACCGAGACCGGTGAGCAGGAACTTGGAGAACCGCCCCTTCAGCCCGGCGCCCTTGAAGTACTCGGACTTGGCCCAGAAGGCCAGGTGCCGGGGGACCGTCGTGCCGAGGAAGAGCTCGTCGGCGACCGAGAGGTGGTTGCCAGCGAAGATCGCGCCGCCGGTCTCCGGCACGTACTCCAGCCCTTCCACGGTCGGACGGAAGCCCAACCGAAGCGCGGGCCCCAAGGTGAGCTTGCCGATGGTGTAGAGCAGCGGCACTGGTCCTCCGGCAGGTCGAATGCGGGCACAGGGGCGGTGTCACGGTAGCGGACCCCCACCAGGCACCCCGCGCGAGGTGCAGCGGGTCCGCTGACCGAGTGACCAAGTTAAAGATCAACTTGGCCGGCGGGGTGCGGAAGGACACGCTCGGGCCGCCGGCTACGGCCCGAGCCCTCCCGCACCTCTCCTAAACCTGACGGACGGTCACCGCAACCTGCTCACCGTCGCCCACCTCACCGGTGAACCCGGACAGCCCCTGGACGAGCTCCACCGAATCGGCCAGCACCTCCCGGGCCACCACCTCGCGGTACGTGGAGACCGCCGCCCACACCTGCTCGGACGCGGCGAGCGCGACCACGATCCGGTCCGAGACATCCAGGTCGGCGTCCCGGCGGGCCTGCTGCACCACCCGGATCACATCCCGGGCCAGCCCTTCGGCAGCCAGCTCCGGGGTGACCTCGGTGTCCAGGACGACCACGCCCTCACCACCGGGCAGCGGCGCCGACTGCTCGGCGTCGGCGGCGACCAGCCGCAGCTCGTACTCGCCCTCGGCGAGGGTGACCCCGGCGGCGACCGGTGCGCCGTCGACCAGCTCCCACTCACCGGCCTTGACCGCCCTGATCACCTGCTGGACCGCCTTGCCGACCCGCGGGCCGAGGGCCCGCGGCACCACCGTCAACACCTGCTCGCAGTAGCTGCCCAGTTCGTCGGTGAACTCGACCCGCTTCACGTTGACCTCGTCGGCGACCAGGTCGGCGAAGGGCCGCAGCGCGGCGGCGGCCGGCGTGGCGACGGTCAGCACCGACAGCGGCAGCCGTACCCGTAGACCCCGCGCCTTACGCAGGGACAACGCCGCCGAGGCGACCCCCCGCACGGCGTCCATCGCGGCGACCAGGTCATGGTCGGCGGGGAACTCCTCCGCCGCCGGCCAGTCCGTCAGGTGCACCGAACGCTCACCGGTCAGGCCCCGCCAGATCTCCTCGGCCGTCAGCGGTGCCAGCGGTGCGACCACACGGCAGAGCGCCTCCAGCACCGTCCACAAGGTGCCGAAAGCGTCCTCGTCGCCGGACCAGAACCGGTCCCGCGAACGGCGTACGTACCAGTTGGTCAACGCGTCCAGGTAGGACCGGACGGTGGCGCAGGCACCGGAGATGTCGTACCCGTCCAGCTGTGCCTGCACCGTCGAGACCAGCTCGTTCGTCTTCGCCAGCACGTACCGGTCGAGCAGGTGCGCCGAGGCGGTGCTCCGCCGCGTCTGGCACCCGTCGGCGTTGGCGTAGAGCGAGAAGAAATACCAGACGTTCCAGAGCGGCAGCAGCACCTGCCGGACCGCGTCCCGGATGCCGGCCTCGTGCACCGCCATGTCACCACCGCGCAGCACCGGGGAGGACATCAGCATCCAGCGCATCGCGTCCGAGCCGTAGGTGTCAAAGATGTGATAAACATCCGGATAGTTCCGCAGGCTCTTGGACATCTTGCGCCCATCCGACCCGAGCAGGATGCCGTGGCTCAGGCAGTTACGGAAGGCGGGCCGGTCAAACAGCGCCGTGGCGAGCACGTGCATCGTGTAGAACCAGCCGCGGGTCTGCCCGATGTACTCGACGATGAAGTCACCCGGGTAGTGGGACTCGAACCAGTCGGCGTTCTCGAACGGGTAGTGCACCTGGGCGAACGGCATCGCACCGGACTCGAACCAGCAGTCCAGCACCTCCGGGACCCGACGCATCACGGACTTCCCGGTCGGGTCATCCGGGTTGGGGCGAACCAGCTCATCCACCGCCGGCCGGTGCAGGTCACTCAGGCATACGCCGAAGTCCCGCTCCAACTCGGCGAGGGAGCCGTAGACATCCACCCGCGGATAGGCCGGGTCGTCGGACCTCCACACCGGGATCGGCGAGCCCCAGAACCGGTTCCGGCTGATCGACCAGTCCCGGGCATTGGCCAGCCACTTGCCGAACGAGCCATCCCTGATGTGCCCCGGAGTCCAGTTGATCTGCTGGTTGAGCTCGACCATCCGATCCTTGAACCGGCTCACCGCGACGAACCAGGACGACACCGCCTTGTAGACCAGCGGGGTGTCGCAGCGCCAACAGTGCGGGTACGCGTGGGTGTAGGTGTCCTGCCGGAGCACCACGCCCCGTTCCTTCAGCTCCCGGATCACCGGCTTGTTGACGTCGAAGACCTGCTCCCCCTGGTACGGCGGGACCAGCGCGGTGAACCGGGTCCGTTCGTCCACCGTGACCACGGTCGGTATGCCGGCGGCGTTACAGGTGTTCTGGTCGTCCTCGCCGAACGCCGGCGCCAGGTGCACGATCCCGGTGCCGTCCTCGGTGGTCACGAAGTCCGCGCCGAGCACCTGGTACGCGTGCTCCCCCGCCGGCTCGACCAGGAAGTCGTACAGCGGGGTGTACCGGCGCCCGACCAGGTCCCGGCCGTACACGGTGCCGACCTGCCGGTAGCCCTCCAGCTCCTTGGCGTACGCGGCGACCCGGGCGGCGCCCACCACGTAGCGCTGCCCGTCCCGCTCCAGCACCGCGTACTCGATGTCCGGGCCGACGGCGAGCGCCAGGTTGGACGGCAGCGTCCACGGCGTGGTGGTCCACACCCCCAGGGCGACAGCGCCGCGCAGCAGCTCCGGCGCGCTGGAGTCCGGGGTGAGCGTCAACCACACGCTGAGCGTCGGGTCGTGCCGGTCCCGGTAGACGTCATCCATCCGGGTCTCGGTGTTCGACAGCGGCGTCTCGCACCGCCAGCAGTACGCGAGCACCCGGAAACCCTCGTAGACCAGGCCCTTGTCGTGCAGGCTCTTGAAGGCCCACAGGACGCTCTCCATGTAGTCCAGGTCCAGCGTCTTGTAGTCACTGGAGAAGTCCACCCAACGGGCCTGACGGGTGACGTAACGCTCCCAGTCCTGGGTGAACTCCAGCACCGAGCTGCGGCACGCCTCGTTGAACCGGTCCACGCCCAGGTCGAGGATCTCCGCCTTGCTGGTGATGCCGAGCTGCTTCTCGGCGACCACCTCGGCGGGCAGGCCGTGGCAGTCCCAGCCGAACCGACGCTCCACCCGCCGGCCACGCATGGTCTGGTAGCGCGGCACCACGTCCTTGACGTAGCCGGTGAAGAGGTGGCCGTAGTGCGGCAGGCCGTTGGCGAACGGCGGGCCGTCGTAAAAGACGTACTCGTTGTCGGCGGGGGCGCCGCCGGCGACGACGCCGTCCGCGGACCGGCGGGAGGCCGGCCGGGCCTCGACGGATGCCTCGAAGGTCTTGTCGGCCGTCCAGTGCTCCAGGACCCGACGCTCGATCGCGGGCAGGTCCGGGCTCGCGGGGACTCCGGTCGCGGTCGGGTCATGCAACGGATAGGCCATCGGGGGGTCGCGCTCCTTCGCAGCTCACTCTTCGTGGGTCTGCGAGGACGAACCCGCTCCGGACGCCGTCGGCGCGCCGGGCCGGGCCCGCGGTACCACCCCGCTTGGCGGCCAGGATCGACCGCCCGCTCGTTGGCCGGCTGTGACGGGCCGGACCCGTCCGGTTCTACTCGGGCGCGGCGGCCCTTTCTTCCGGAGGCTCACCGGTGATAGCCGGGTCGTCGCCATGTGGTCGCCAACCCTACCCGACCCCGGACAGAGATCGCCGCCCACTTTCCCACCGCCGGACCGGCCGATCACGAAGCTCCGACCAGCTCCGTGATCGGCCGGCGTGGTCACCGCGGAGCGGGAAGCGTCGTGCTCCAGAGCGAGTTGCCGGTGCGGTCCCGCAGGTGGACCGTGCAGGCACCGCTGTCGGCGTCGATACGCACCTCGCCGAAGTGCTGGAAACCCACTGCGGGGCTGGTGTTCCCGCTGGGCGGCGCGTTGACGAAGACCGCCTGCGGGCCGAACGTGCCGTCCAGCCGGTTGGGGCCGAAGGCGCCGGCGTGCGCCGGGCCGGAGACAAACTCCCAGAACGGCGTGAAGTCCCCGATCGCCGCGCGGGCGGGGTCATAGTGGTGCGCGGCGGTGTAGTGGACGTCGGCGGTGAGGAAGAAGATGCCGGTCACCCCGGCGCGATGGGCCGCCCGGAGCACCTCGGCGAACTCCAACTCCCGGCCCGCCGGCACCCCCGGGTCACCCTGTGCCACCCCCTCCTGGGCCCCCCCCGAACTGTCCGGCACCACCAGCCCGAGCGGCAGGTCGGCGGCGATCACCTTCCACGTCGCCCGGGAGCGGGTCAGCTCACGGATCAGCCACTCCCGCTGCTCCTGGCCGAGCAGCCCCCGGTCCGGGTCCGGGTAGGTGTTCCCGTCGTTCGGGTCCTTGTGCGTACGCATGTCCAGCACGAAGACGTCCAACAACGGCCCGTACGGCAGCCGCCGGTAGCGGGGTCCCCGGATCGGGGTGGGCAACCACTCGTCGAACGCCTGCCGGGCCCGGGCGGCGAGCACGTCGACCCGCTTCTCCGTGTACCGGTCATCGGTCAGCACCTCGCCCGGATACCAGTTGTTCGTCACCTCGTGGTCGTCCCACTGGTTGACCTGCGGCACCTCGGCCGCGAACGCCCGCAGGTGCTCGTCGAGCAGGTTGTACGCGTACTGCCCCCGGAACTCCGCCAGGGTCTCGGCGACCTTGCTCTTCTCCGGGGTGACGATGTTCCGCCAGACCCGCCCGTCCGGCAGCGACATCGTCTCGGGCAGCGGGTTGTCGGCGTACACCGTGTCGCCGCTACAGAGGAAGAAGTCGGGTTCGGCGGCGCGCATGGCGGCGAAGATGGACATGCCACCGAAGTCGGGGGCGATGCCCCAGCCCTGCCCCGCGATATCCGCGGTCCAGACGAACCGGATGTCGCGCCGCGAGCGGGGACCAGGGGCGGTCCGCAGGGAGCCAGTCAGCGGCTCGCTGCACAACCCGGGCCGGTCCAGGCTCTCCGCCCGGACCCGGTAGTACCAGCGCTCACCGGGCGGCAACCCGCGCAGTCGTACCTTGCCGGTGAAGTCCCCGGTCGGGTCCAGGACCGGCCCGCGCAGCCGCCGGGCGTCCCGCAGGTCCGGCCGGCGGCCCACCTCCACCAGCATCCGGCCGGGCCGATCAGCCCGGGTCCACACCACTGCCGACTCGGCGGAGACGCCGCCGCTCTGCACCCCGTGCGTCAGAACGGGACGACCGGCTGGGCGCCAGCCCGCGGCGACGGGCCCGGCGGCGCCACCGCCGACACCCCCCAGGAGCGCTCCGCCAGCGGCTCCCGCACCCACGGCGAGGCCGGTCCGCAGGAGCGTACGTCGATCAAACTCGGTCATGGTTCCTCCGGGATCGGGGTACTTACCCCACCGGTCTACCGAGCCGACATGACCTTTCCCCGCGGCCCAGATGGCCAACCCGGGAACATCAGACCAGTTCCGGGAACCAGAGCCCGATCTCGCGCTTCGCGCTGTCGACGGAGTCGGAGGCGTGCACGAGGTTCTCCCGGTTCGACAGCGACAGGTCCCCCCGGATGGTGCCGGCCGCGGCCCGCCGGCCGTCGGTGACGCCGATCATGCCCCGTACCACCTCGATGACCTGGTCGCCCGAGAGTACGAGCGCGACCAGTGGGCCGCTGGTCATGAAGGTCTTCAGCGGCGGATAGAAGGGCTTGCCGACATGCTCGGCGTAGTGCTGATCGGCGAGGTCCTCATCCAGCGTCCGCTGCACCATCGCGTCGATCCGCAGGCCCTTACCCTCGAATCGGGAGAGAATCTCGCCGACCAGCCCACGGCGGACCGCGTCGGGCTTGATCAATACGAGCGTACGCTCCTCCGGACTGCTGCTGGACACGCTGTTCCTCCTGTACACCGAAGGCGACCGGGCTGGGTACGGTCAGCGTATCGGCCCGGTCTCGGCGTCGGCGCGGCGGTCGGTCCTTCCCCCGACGGCCGAGCCGGCCTAGCCTGACCCCTACCCCCCAGGAGGTCCACAGTGGCGAATGGCGGTAGCCGCCCGATCGCGCCGGTCCGCAGGCTGGTCGGCGCGGCGCTGGGCACGGTGGCTACGTTCGTGGTCTTGTTCGGCCTGGGCATGCCGAGTTGGTCGATCGTGGCGCTCGGCGGCGCCATCCTGGTGCTGGCGGTCGCCCTCGCCACGGTTCGCGCCGGCGGGCGCACCTGGGTCATCGGGGAAGGGAGCGTGCACACCGTCTCCGAACCACCAACCCAGTACGCGTTCGGCCGCTGCGAACTGCAGCTCTTCATCGACGCACCCGGGCTACCACCACGATCCAAGAAGATCATCGAACCGCGGGTGCCGGTCGCCAAGTGGCCGGCGCCGGGCCAGACCCTACCGATCCGGGTGGCGCTCGACGACCAGCGGCACGTTCGCGTCCTCTGGGACGAGGTGCTCACCCACACCGAAGCCGCGCGGGTCAGCGGGGCGGACCTGCCCCCGCACTACCCGGACCCGGACCTACCGGAAGAGGAGCTACTGATCCAGCAGGAGGCACCGCCATGGGCCGGCCGGGCAGCCGGCGACGAGTTCCGGGACCCGTACGGCGACCCGGTCCCACCGCCGACCGAGCCCAACACGGTCGTCGTACACCAGGTCCCCGGCGGCCCGCCGGTTCTGGACGGGGAACTGGTCAACCCGCCCGCCCCGGGCGACCTACCGCGCCGCGCCGCGCCGAGCCCTCGGCCTCCCGCCGAACAACGATTCGACGCATCGACCGAGGCGACACCGTTCCCGGCGGCGCCGTTCGAGACCCCGTCCACCGCCACGCCGGCTCGCCCGACCACCGAAGGGCCCGGACCGACAGCCGAGGGGTTCCGGGTTCCCGCCCCGGCAGACCCGGTCGACCTGCCCCTGGACGACCCGATACCGCCGTACGCCGAGGAACCGGTGATCCCGGACCTGGACGAGGCGATCTTCGGGGAGCCTGCCGGTGACCCGCCGATCGCCGGGGTGGGGTTCACCCTGCTCGTCACCAACCTGACGCGGTCGCTCACCTTCTATCAGGACCTCGGCTTCACCGAGGTTGACCAGGGCTCCGGGAACGCGGTGCTCGCCTCCGGGGCAACCCGCCTGGTGCTCCGGGAGGCCACCGAGGCCGTCCCCATCAGCCGTCGACTCGTACATCTCAACCTTGAGGTTGACGACATCGAGGAGGCGTACACGCGACTGCGCGAATCCGGCGTCCGCTTCACCTATCCGCCGCGGGTCGTCAACCGCGGGTCGAAGCTGGAGGTGTGGGCGGCCGCCTTCCGTGACCCGGACGGGCACGGCATCGCCCTCACCCAGTGGCGGGAACGCGCCGAGGCCTGAACGGGTCAGCCGAGGATCACTCGCCGCACGTGCAGGGCGTACGCCCACACCAACGCGAAGATGACCCCGAGCACCAGCAGCGACCAGTGCAACGCGCCGGCGAGCAGCAACGCGCCCTGCAGAACGACCCCCGCCGGCCAGGCCCAGGCACGACGGATCATTCCGGCCAGCAGCACCGCCACCACCGCCAGCGCCACCACAGCGGCGATCGCGGCAGCACCCAGACCGCCGCCGACCACCCGGATCGGCTGGATGGCCAGCACCAGGACCAGGGCCTCAAGGCTCAGGAGCCCGGCACCGAGACCGGCCACCGCCCGCTGCGGATTACGCAACCCGGAGCGGCGCGGCGGCGCCACCGAGCCCGGCGACAGCTCGCCCGCCGGTCCCGAGCCCTTCGGCAGCCCCGCCGTCGGTCCGGAGCCGGTTGGACGCCCGGCGGCGGTCATCGCTTCAGCAGCCGGCGGGCGTCGGCCACGGTCACCACCGAACCGGTGACAAGTACGCCGATCCCGGCCAGCTCACCGGGGACATCCTGCTCGGCCAGCGCCACCGCCGCCTCGATGGCGTCCGGCATCTGCTCCGCCACCACCACCCGGTCCGGGCCGAAAACGTCGGCGGCGAGCGTCGCCAGCTCCCGGGTGGGCATCGCCCGCGGCGAGCTGTTTCGGGTGACCACCAGCTGGTCAACCACCGGCTCCAGCAGGTCGAGCAGGCTGGCCGCGTCCTTGTCACCGAGGACACCGAGGACGGCGACCAGTTTGCTGAACGCGAACTCCTCCTGCAGCGCGGTGACCGTGGCCGCCATGCCCTGCGGGTTGTGCGCGCCGTCGAGCAGCACGGTCGGCGCGGTACGGACCCGCTCCAACCGCCCCGGCGAGCTCACCGCGGCGAACCCCTCCCGGACCGTCTCGACGTCCAGCTGGCGGCGCGCACCCGCGCCGAGGAACGCCTCCACGGCCGCGAGCGCCACGGCGGCGTTCTGCGCCTGGTGGGCACCGTGCAACGGGACGAAGAGCTCCTCGTACTGCCCGCCGAGCCCCTGCAGGGTGAGCACCTGGCCACCGACCGCGACGGCCCGACGCAGTACGCCGAACTCGGCGCCCTCTCGGGCGATCGTCGCGCCGACCTCGGCGCAGCGCTCCAGCACCGGACGCGCCGCCTCCTCCTCCTGCCCGGCCGAGATCACCGTCGCGCCCTTGTGGATGATGCCCGCCTTGTGGAGCGCGATGTCGGAGATCGTGTCGCCGAGCCACTCGGTGTGGTCGAGCCCGATCGGAGTCAACACCGTGACACCGGCCTGAAGGACGTTGGTCGAGTCCTCCGCGCCACCGAGGCCCACCTCGACGACGGCGACATCCACCGGCGCGTCGGCGAAGGTGGCGAAGGCCAGCGCGGTGGTCAGGTCGAAGTAGGTCAGGGGCTCCGCGGACCGCTGGTCAACGAGTTGGGCCAGCGGCGCCACCTCGCGGTAGGTGGCGACGAACCGCTGTTCGTCCACCGGCTCGCCGTCCAGGCTGATCCGCTCGCGGACGGTCTCCAGGTGTGGGCTGGTGTACCGCCCGGTGCGCAGCCCGAACGCCCGCAACAGTGAGTCGATCATGCGAGCTGTCGAGGTCTTTCCGTTGGTGCCGGTGAGGTGGATCGACGGGTACGCCCGCTGTGGGCTCCCGAGCAGATCCAGCAGCATCTCGATCCGGTCCAGCTCGAAGACCATCCGGGTGAACCCACGAGTGGCGAGCTCCGCCTCGACGGCAGCGAAGTCAGTCTGCTCGCTCATGAGGAGAGGGCCTCCAAAGTTGCGTCGATCCGCACCAGGTCGGCCTCAGCGGCCACGAGCCGGTCGCGGATCTTCTGCACCACCGGCTCGGGCGCCTTCCCCACGAACGCCGGGTTGTCGAGCTTGGTCCGGGCCTGTCCGGCCTCCTTCGCCGCCGCCGCCCGGTCCTTGGTCAACCGCGCCCGCTCGGCCGCCACGTCGATCGACCCGCGGGTGTCCAGCGCTACACCCACCTCACCGGGCAGCGTCAGCGTGGCGCTGGCCTGGAAGTCGGTCCCCGCCGCGTCGAGGCGCACCAGCGACCGGATCAACGGTTCGTGCCCGGCAATGCCGGCGCCGGCCAATCCGTCGAGCCGGGCCACGACCCGCTGGGTCGGACGCAGCCCCTGGTCGGAACGGAACCGCCGGATCTCGGTGACCACCCGCTGGAGCGCGGCGATCTCCGTCTCCGCGGCGGCGTCAACCAACGCCCGGTCGGCGGCCGGCCAGGCTGCCGTCGTGACCGTCTCACCGCCGGTCAAGGCGATCCACAACTCGTCGGTGAGGAACGGGATGACCGGGTGCAGCAGCCGCAGCAGTTGGTCCAGCACCTGCCCGAGGACGCGCCGGGTGACGTCCGCAGCCGGACCGCCGGCAGCCAGGAGCGGCTTGGTCAGCTCCACGTACCAGTCGCAGACCTCATCCCACGCGAAGTGGTACAGCAGGTCACAAACCTTTGCGAACTCGTACGCCTCGAACTGCTCGTCCGCCTCCGCGGTGACGCGCGCGAGCCGGGAAAGAACCCACCGGTCAACTGTTGACAGTTCCGTCGCCGGCGGTAGCGCCCCCCGGGTGTGCGCGCCGTTCAACAAGGCGAACCGGGTCGCGTTCCAGAGCTTGTTGCAGAAGTTGCGGGAGCCCTGGCACCACTCTTCGCTGACGGCGACGTCCCCGCCGGGGTTCGCACCACGGGCCAGGGTGAACCGGGTGGCGTCGGCGCCGAACCGATCAATCCAGTCCAGCGGATCAACCACGTTGCCGAACGACTTCGACATCTTCTTGCCGTGCTCGTCGCGGACCATGCCGTGTAGCGCGACCACATCGAAGGGCTGCCGGCCGTCCATCGCGTAGAGGCCGAACATCATCATCCGGGCGACCCAGAAGAAGAGAATGTCGTAGCCGGTGACCAGGACGCTCGTCGGGTAGAACTTGGCCAGCTCCGGAGTCTGCTCCGGCCAGCCGAGGGTGGAGAACGGCCACAGCCCGCTGGAGAACCAGGTGTCCAGGACGTCCTCGTCCTGGCGCCAGCCGTCGCCGGCCGGTGGCGTCTCGTCCGGACCAACGCAGACGACCTCACCGGCCGGGCCGTACCAGACCGGGATGCGGTGCCCCCACCACAGCTGGCGGGAGATGCACCAGTCGTGCATGTTGTCGACCCAGGCGAAGTACCGCTTAGCCAGCTCCGCCGGCTCAATCCGCACCCGTCCGTCCCGCACCGCGTCACCAGCCGCCTTGGCCAACGGCGAGGTGTTGATGAACCACTGCAACGACAGGCGGGGCTCCACCGTCGTACGGCAGCGCGAGCAGTGACCGACCGCATGCGGGTACGGGCGCTTCTCGGCCACGATCCGGCCCTGTTCCCGGAGGGCGGCGACGATGGCGGGACGCGCCTCGTACCGGTCCAGGCCCGCGAACGGCCCGGGTGCGGTGATGACCCCCCGCTCGTCCATGATCGTGTGGGACGGCAGGTCGTGCCGCTGACCGATCTCGAAGTCGTTCGGGTCGTGCGCCGGGGTCACCTTCACCATGCCGGTGCCGAAGGATGGGTCAACGTGCTCGTCCCCGACGATCGGAATGCACCGACCAGTCAGCGGCAGCTCCACCTCGGTGCCGATCAGGTGCTGGTAGCGCTCGTCCTCGGGATGCACCGCGACGGCGGTGTCACCGAGCATCGTCTCCGCCCGGGTGGTGGCCACCACGACCTCGTCGCTGTATCGGATCGACACCAGCTCACCGTCGTCGTCCGTGTGCTCCACCTCGATGTCCGACAGCGCGGTGAGGCAGCGCGGGCACCAGTTGATGATCCGCTCGGCCCGGTAGATCAACCCGTCGTCGTACAGCGCCTTGAACATGGTGTGGACGGCCCGCGACAGGCCCGCGTCCATGGTGAAGCGCTCCCGCTCCCAGTCAACGGAGTCGCCGAGCCGGCGCATCTGCCCGAGAATCGCGCCCCCGGACTCGGCCTTCCACTGCCAGACCCGTTCCACGAATGCCTCGCGGCCGAGGTCATGCCGGGACAGGCCCTGCTCGCCCAGCTGCCGCTCCACGACGTTCTGGGTGGCGATACCGGCGTGATCCATCCCGGGTAGCCAGAGCGTCTCGTAGCCCTGCATGCGCTTCCGCCGGACCAGCGCGTCCTGCATCGTGTGGTCCAGCGCGTGCCCCATGTGCAGCGAGCCGGTGACGTTCGGGGGCGGGATGACGATGGTGTACGGCGGCTTGTCGCTCTCCGCCGACGCGTGGAAGTGTCCGCCGGCTACCCACTGCTCGTACCGTCGCTGCTCCACCTCGCCCGGCAGGTACTGGCCGGCAAGGGTCGGGGCGTCGGGGCGTTGGGCATCCAGTCTCTCGGTCACCCCTGGAAGTCTACGGAGAGCTTCCGCGGACCTGACGTGCGCCACCAGGGCTTCGCGTACGGTGTCGGTTATGTCCAACGGGCACCTCAGTGAACGCGCCGTCGACGGGGCTCCCGAGCCAGTCGACCTGACCGACGAGCCGATCCGACTCGACGGCGAGGACCCGACTCCGAAGCCCAACCGAGCGGGTATCCGAGCTCGTCGCCGCCGGGTGGCCTGGCTGCTGGCGACAGCCGTGGGGCTCGCTGGCGCGGGAACCTTCGGCGCGGTGGGCTGGCGCATCTTCCAGCAGCAGGACGCCACGGTCACCAGCCCAGCGCAGGTGGCCGGGTTGACTCGGGACGACAGCGAGCCGGCCCGCAGCACGGCCGACTATCTCCGGAACGGGTTCTCGGCCGGCATTGAGTTGGACCAGAGCTTCGGCACCGTCTACCGGGATCCGACGGGCGAGCGCCGGCCGGTGCTCGTCTTCGGCGGCACCACGCTGCTCTGGCAGCCCGAGCGCGACCTGGACAGTCTGTTCGGGCTGATGGCCGACGAAACTGGTCAGGTCAGCGGGCTGCGGAGCCTCTCCCCAGGCCCACTGGGTGGGGTGCTGAAGTGTGGCACCAGCAGCGGTACGGGCGGGGACTTCACCGTGTGCGGCTGGGCAGACCATGGAAGCGTGGTGATGGGCCTGTTTCCGGATCATCCGGTAGGAGACGCCGCTGACCTGTTCCGGAAAATGCGCAACGAGATGCAGACCCGCTGATCAGAGGGAGCTGTGTGCTGATCAGCGGGAGCTGTGCTGGCGGTGCTGTTGCTGGCTGGTGTTGTTCGGCGGGAAACGCGTTGAGGGCCGACCCTGATGGGGTCGGCCCTCAACTGAAGTTTTGCCCGGCGGTGTCCTACTCTCCCACACCCTCCCGAGTG
>NZ_JABZED010000021.1:0-118296 GCF_013416675.1 Salinispora sp. H7-4 | reverse complement strand
GCTGACACCAGCACCGTTGCCGCACAACGCCTCCACCGAGTTACGAGACATCTCTTAGCGAAAAAGGCTCTTTACCCGAATGAGACGGACAAGTTTGTAACCACACTGATCGAGGAGATGAATAACCGTGAGTAACCTAGTCGGCGCTGTCTGGCGCAAGTCCACCCGCAGCGGCGCGAATGGCGACTGCGTTGAGGTCGCGGACAACCTTCCTGACCTCGTGGGTGTTCGGGACTCCAAGGACCCGATCGGGCCGGCCCTGGTGTTCGGTCCGTCGGCGTGGCGGGTCTTCGTGCACCACGTCAAGCAGCACTGACCCAGCCCCAGGAAGCCCGGTTTCCGGGGAACCCGACGGCAGCAGAGGGCCCGGCCCACTCAGGGGCCGGGCCCTCGTGTGGTGCTGGGCGGCGTCCGGGTTCGGTTGACCCCGGGCGCCGCCCAGCTGGGTTGCGGTCAGCCGGCCGCGATGCGCCAGGCCGCGGCGAGCTTCCACGTCGCCGTGGTCGGCTTGCCGGTCAGGAGCGCGTGCTCCGCGTCCGCGGTCAGGGTCGAGGTCCGCGTCGCCGAGGGGGCGGTGACACCCTCCCGTACGATCGCCGCCTGCGCGACATCTCGGAGCGTCGACACCAGCAGTTCGTGCTGTGCCGCGATGTCCCGGCTGCTGAAGGACAGCAGGGTGGAAACCACCGTCAGTTCGGTGACCACCCGCCGCTCGTCGCGGACCGAGCCGTCGTCCTGCCAGGAGCTGTCGTTGCGCAGCGACAGGTCCAGCACCTGCACCGCGGCCTGGGTCCAGCCGTCCTGCTCGATCCCGGCCAGCTCGGCCCGCAGCTCGTGCAGCCGGTCCTGGGTCGCGTCGGTGCGCAGGCCCCAGCCGTACGGGTAGAGCGGGTCGTAGCTGGCGTCACCGACGTTGATCGGCTCCTGGTCCAACGAACGCGGCCAGGAGACCGGCAGCTGACCGGTGAAGGGCTGCTCGCCGAAGAGTACGTCGGCGACGCCAGCCCCCTCGGTGCCGGGCAGCCAGGAGGCCACCACGGCATCGGCGGGGGCGAGCGCGTCGTCGAGCACGAGCGGACGACCGGAGATCACCAGTACGACGCACTCGTCCACCGCTGAGCAGACCGTGTTGACGGTGTCCTGCTCGGCGGCGCTCAACGTCATGGTGAAGCCGTTGTTGCCGACGTCGCCGATGCCCTCCGCGTACGGTTGCTCGCCCACCACGACGACGGCCCGGTCGTGCCCGTCCAGCGGGGCGGAGGCGTCGGCGCTGTAGGTGACCTCGGTGTCCGGCGCGACCTGTTGGATGCCCTCGAGGATGCTGGTGCCGGGGGTGATGTCGCCGTTGCCGCCCTGCCAGGTGATGGTCCAGCCGCCGGCCTGCGCGCCGATGTCGTCGGCGTTGGCGCCGGCGACGTAGAGCTTGCCGGTGTCGGCCAGCGGCAGCACCTGATCGGTGTTGCGGAGCAGCACCTGGGACTTCGCGGCGGCCTCGCGGGCCACCGCCCGGTTCTCGGGCGAGCCCACATCGGCCAGGTTGGTCCGGTCGGTGAACGGCTGCTCGAAGAGTCCGAGGTGGAACTTCTGGGTCAGGATTCGGCTGACCGCGTCGTCGATGCGGGACATCGGTATGTTCCCGGCCTCGATCTCGCCGAGCAGCGTCTCCTCGAAGCGCTGGTACTCGTTCGGCACCATGATCATGTCTAGCCCGGCGTTGATCGAAATACGTACGTCGCTGTCGTAGTCCCCGGGGATCTGGTCGATCGCGGCGTAGTCGCTGATCAGGAAGCCGTCGAAGCCGATCTCCTCCTTCAGGACGTCGGTGAGCAGCTCCTTGTGGGCGTGCATCTTGACCGGGTTGCCGACCCCGTCCTCGGTGAAGTCGACGCTGGAGTACGACGGCATGATCGTTCCCGCGTTGTGCTTCCGCACCGCCGGAATGTATGGGTCCAGGTGGACCCGGTCGAATTCTTCCCGGCTCATGACAACGACGCCCTGGTCGATCGGGTACCCCCCGTCGCCCGGCCGGTACTCGGTCCCGCCGTCGCCGGCGTAGTGCTTGACGGAGGCGAGCACCCGGTCGGCGTCCTTCCGGTCGGCCAGCTCGTGGCCCTGGAGCCCGTCGATCACCGTCTCGTTGGCGATCACCAGCGCCGGGTCCTCCCCGTACGCCTCATAGGTGCGCCCCCACCGGTCGTCGCGAGCGACGCAGGCGCAGGGTGCGAACGACCACTGCGGACCGGTCGCCCGGGTCTCCTCGGCGGTAACGTGCCCGACCCGTTCGACCAGCTCCGGGTCCCGAGCCGCGCCGAGCCCGATGTTGTGCGGGAAGATCGTGGTGCCCTGGACGTTGCTGTGGCCGTGCACCGCGTCAACGCCGTAGAGCAGCGGAATCTGCAGTCGGGTCTGCAACGTGTACGTCTGGTAGCCGTCGACCATGTCCGCCCAGGCCTCGGGGGTGTTCGGGGTGGGCGTCGAGCCGCCACCGGAGAGCAGCGAGCCGAGTCGCCAGGTGGCCAGGTCGTTCGGCGAGTCGAGGGCGTTCCGCTCGGCCTGGGTCATCTGGCCGACCTTCTCCTCGACCGACATCCGCCCGAGCAGGTCGGCGACCCGCTCGGCAACCGGCCGGGAGGCGTCCAGGTACGGCAGGCCGTGCGCGTTCAGCACGATGGTCGGTGGGTTTTCGGGTACGGCGATGCCGTTGCCGGAGAGGGTCAGCGGGATGGTCTCCGCCAGCTCCGCCTGCTCGTCGGAGCGGGTGTGGACGGTGACCTGCCGGGTGGTTCCGGAGGCGGTGCCGGCGGGGAAGACGAACTCTCCCTCGACCGGCTCGTAGTCCTCGCCGGGGGTGGCCGTGCCGGCGCCGGTGGCGTACCGCAGGGTCACCTCGTCGTCCAGCGGCGCGTCATCGGTGTTGGTGAGCCGGATCGTGACGGTGGTCGACTCGCCCTCGTCGAGGAGGCTGACCGCGGGGTCGGCCGCCACCCGCACCGTCGGCCCGACCCGCGGGACGCCGTAGACCTCAACGTCGTCGATGCGGAAGGTGTCGGCGTACCCGGAGCGGGGCTGCATCGCGTAGCCCCACATCTGGTCGAGGTCCAGCTCCTGGTTGATGCCACCGATGGGTTGATAGTCGGTGCGGTACTTGAACTGCGCGAACGGGAGCTCGACCAGGCGCCAGCCGACCCAGTCCTCGGTGAAGCTGGTGATCCAGAGCTCGCTGTGTTCGGCGTCCACCCCGCCGTCTTTGATCTCCACATCGATGCGGCGCCCGGCGCCGGGCGCGGCCGGTGGCACGGTCAGCGGGCTGAAGTACCAGAACCGGAACCCGCCGAAGCTGCTCCAGTCCTGCGGCTCGGTGTTGAAGCTCAGGTTCTGCCCGAAGCCGGCCCAGCTGGTGGTGGTGTCGATGGCCACGGAGAGGGCCTGGTTGTCGGCGGGCGTGCCGTCGCGGGCGGCGTCAACGTAGCTCAGCTGCGGGATGCGGGAGTCGTCGCCGCTGAAGGTGATGATGCCGGGCTGTCCACCGGGCGGGTTGAGCTGCGGCTGCGGGGCCTCGAAGTCGGCGACCGTCGCCACGTTGGTGAAGAGCTCCACCTGGTCGAAGTGCAGTTCACCGGCGCCCTGCGGCAGGTTGACCGCGAACCCCCACATCCGGTCGAGCTGCAGCTCCTTGTCCTTCGGGCCGTCCCCTGGCTGGTAGCTGGTGCGCCAGGCGAAGTCGGGGAAGGTCGTCCGGACCTGCTTCCAGCCGGTGGAGTCGTCGATGAAGAACGACTCCCACAGCTCGGACGCCTCACCGTGCTCGCCGCCGTCCTTGATCTCGAACTGGACCTGCCGGCCGCTGCCGTCCCCCTTCACCCAGAACGAGAACCCGTCGTACGCCCGCCAGTCCTGGTGGCCGTCCGGCGCGATGAAGTTGTGGGTGAAGCCACCCCAGCCCTCGATGTCGTACCGGACGGAGAAGGCGTCGTTGTCGCCGCCCGCGCCGGGCCGGTCGTCGCTCGCGACGGTGCCCACCTCGGGCCGCTCGGGATCGCTGGAGGCGAAGAGGAAGACCTCGGGGGGTACGCCGTCCTCGTAGTCTTCGACGGTCTGCACGGCGCCGGCCGGCGCTGGCGCGACGGCGGTGTCGGCGGCGGGGGCCGGGTCGGGCAGGGCCTGCGCGGCCCCGGGCAGGACCAGCAGGGATCCGGTGAGGGTGAGGGTGAGCAGGGCGGCGGTTCGGGTACGCATGCCGCCCCGCCTGCGATCGGGTTTTGGATGCACAGTGCCTCCTGTGGATGGGGTCGGGAACGCTCCCATCGATTGTTGTAAGCTACAACATATTGGCCCGCGCCGTTTTGAGGAAGTAACAGGTGCGTAACGAGTGGTAGCGGGGGTGGGCGCCTCGCACAGACCCTGTCGTAGCCCCACGGCGCCCGTCCGGCCGGCGTCACAGCGGGGGTGCTGCGGAGATTGCGTTATTAATTGACCCACAACCTGTATGCCATTAATCTTTTTATAACTGGCGCGTTCAGTTAACACATGTAAAGCGACGCCATTGATCTGGAAATACTGGGCGCGCCCCCGTTTGTTCGTGCCTGTTTGCACCGGGTGCCCGCACTGTCGGTGCTCCATCAGGAGGTGTCCCAGTGATGAAGATCGTGTCTGCGTACCGACTCGTCACCACCATCGTGGCCACATTGGCAATCACGGCTGCCCTCGTCGTAACCACCGGCACCGCCGCTGCTGCCGCCCCCTGCGACTACCCCGCTCAGAAGCTGGACCTAACCAATTGGAAGGTCACCCTGCCGACCGGATCGCCCGGCTCGCCGACGGAGGTCAAACAGCCGGTCCTCGCCACCTATGCGGTGAACCCCTGGTTTCAGGTGAACCACAGCTGCCAGGGAGTGCAGTTTCGCGCCCCGGTCAACGGGGTGACCACGTCCGGCTCCAGCTATTCGCGCTCAGAGCTGCGCGAAATGACCGACAACGGGACGCGGCAGGCTGCCTGGTCGGCCATCGTGGGCACCCACACCCTGACGTTCCGGCTGGCGTTCAACCGGCTCCCCAACGGCAAACCGCACGTCGTCGGTGCCCAGATCCATGACGGCGACGACGATGTGACCACCTTCCGCCTCCAGGGCAGCAACCTCTACCTCACCAAGGGAAACGACAGCGACTACAAGCTGATCGCCAGCGGGTATCAACTGCACACGGTCTTCGAGGGAAAGTTCGTCGTCAGCGGGGGGCAGATTCGCGCCTACTACAACGGCGCCCTCCAAGCGACCATCGGACACACGGGACCCCGCAACTATTTCAAGGCCGGGGCCTACACCCTGGCCAACTGCGGCAACTCCTCTCCGTGTAGTAGCTCCAACTACGGGCAGGTGAGCATGTACAAACTATTGATCACTCACTCGTAGCGTGCCGGTCGTCACCCGTTATCCCCTAACTAAGAGCCTGCTATTGCGGTTCGGTGTCCGGCGGGCCTACCCGCCGCCAGCCCGAACGGGAGGGCGCTCCGGCGTCGGTGCGGCTGGGCGCCGGGTCGAAACCGCCCATTGGGCCAGTCGCGGGGCGAACAGGCCGGTGACTGCGAACAGCAGCGCCAGCAGGTCGCGTCGGTCGGCGAGCCGGCCGAACGGCACGCTGGCGATCAGCCCGACCAGCGCGGCGATCGTGAGACCCACTCCGACCGAGCGGGGGGACAGGCCGACGCTCCGGGCGAGGAACAATGCCGAACCGGCAACCGAGAGCCCCATCCCCACCGTGGTGGTACCGGGCGACAGTACTGATTAAAGTCGATTTTTGGTGGTACTCTCCGTCGCACTGTCCACGCGTCCTGAAGGTGTTGCTATGCGGGTGCTCGCCGACCGGGCTACGCACACCACAGTCCATGCCGGAGCTGAAGTACCAGAGGTCGACAAATGTCCTCGGTAACTCGGGAGCGGGCTTCCCGAACGCCTCGTCTCGGCCTGTTTCGCGTACCTGACTTCCGTCGCTTCTACGGCGCGACTCTCGCCGGTCAGCTCGCTGACCGGTTCGTGTTTCTCGCGCTGCCACTGGTGGCAATCGTCTGGCTGGATGCCGACGAGTTCGAAGTCGGCGTACTGACAGCTCTGACGACCGCCGGTTCACTGCTGATCGGGCTTCCAGCCGGTGCCTGGGTGGACCGTTGGCGCAAGCGCCCGGTCATGATCTCCACGGATCTGGTCCGGGCGGCGCTGTTACTGCTTGTACCCCTGGCCTGGTGGGCAGACGCGTTGACGATCGGGCTGCTGTTCGCGGTTGCGCTCGTCCACGGCATGATGACCGTGCTGTTTGAGGTCGGCTACACCAGCTATCTCCCCGCCCTGATCGGCCGCGAGCACCTGGTCGAGGGGAATGCAAAGATCGCCGCAGCCCGCTCCGCGACGAGCATCAGCGGCCCGGGCCTGGCCGGACCGCTGGTCGCCGGGCTGGGTGCACCGCTGACCCTGGTCGTCAGCTCCGCCGGGATGCTGCTGTCCGCGCTGGGCGTGCTCCGGATCCGCAAGCCGGAGCCACAGCCGGAGAGTGCCCTCACCCGGCATCTCATCCGGGAGGTCAGGGAAGGATTGCGGTTCGTGCTCGGCCACCCGATGCTACGCCCGATCCTGTTCACCGACGGCATCTTCAGCCTCTTCCTCATCACCTACCAGACCATGCTGCTGGTGTTCCTCTCTCGGCACCTGGACCTTGGCTCGTTCGGCATCGGCCTGGTGCTGTCGGCTATGGCGTCCGGCGGACTCACCGGTGCGCTGCTCGCCCGCCGCGTGATCGGCCGAGTCGGCCCCGGCCCGGCGGTCTGGCTGGCGACACTGTGCACGGCCCCGGCCGCCGCGATACTGCCGCTTGCCCGGCCTGGCTGGCTTCTCTGGCTCGCGGCGGCCGGATTGGCCCTGGTCTCCGCCGGCGGCGTGATCCGCCTGGTCTCGCAGGTGGGGCTCCAACAGGCCGCCACACCCGACCGGCTGTTGGGCCGGATGAGTGCCATCGTCCGCTTCGTCCAATGGGGCGTCATGCCGATCGGTGCACTACTCGGCGGGCTACTCGGCGGGCTGTTCGGCGCCCAGGCCGTACTGTTCATCGGGGCGGTCGGGATGACAGCCGCGTTCCTGCCGGCCGTCCTGTCACCGCTGGCGGCAGCGCGCGAACTACCGGCGACGGCGGCGACGTGATCGACTCCCGGGTGCCCCACTTGCAGTGTGTCGGCCGTCGCCTGGACTGCTGCGCGATCAGCGAAGCGACCCGGCGCGTTCGGCTAAGGTGTTAGCTAACCTGGGAGGTGGTTAGGTTGACCGAAGCTGCGCACTACAACATGCATGACGCCAAGACCCACCTGTCCCGCATCATCGAGCGGGTGGAAGGCGGTGAGGAGGTCTTCATCGACCGGGCGGGCACTCCGGTGGCAAAGGTCGTGCCGTTGGTGCGCCGGGTCAACCGCACCGCGATCGGCTCCCTCAGCGGGCAGGTGGACCTCTCCGGTGACTGGGACTCGCCCCACACCAATGACGAGATCGCCGGTGACTTCGGCATCAGCGCATGAGCCTGTTACTGGATACCCACGTCGCGCTCTGGGCCATCACCGGCGATGCAAACCTGGAACCGGCATTCCTTGATCGGCTTCGTCATGACCCGGACATCTTTCTTTCTCCGGTCACCCTCTGGGAGATCACCATCAAACAGGCGGCGGGGAAGCTCGCTGGACCGCCCGACCTCGCGGAGTGGGTCCGGGGCATGGGCTTTCGCGAACTGGCGGTGACGCACGTCCACGCGATCGCCGCCGGTCGCCTCCCACCGCATCACCGTGATCCCTTCGACCGGATGCTGGTGGCACAGGCAACCACGGAAGGCATGACGTTGGCCTCGCGCGACGGGTCGATCGCGCGGTACGACGTGGACCTCCTCAAGGTCTGACCCGTCATCCGTTCGGCAATTCGGTGTCCATCCGAGCTGGCCCACCCGCCGTCTACCAGAACCGGAACCCCGCCGAAGCTGCTCCAGTCCTGCGGTTCGGTGTTGAAGCTCGGGTTCTGCCCGCATCCCACCCACCGCCGCCTCGGTCGCGTCAGTGCCGGTTCGCGAAGTCGGCCACCCGGCGGGCAAGCGAGCCCTCGGTCCGAGCCCAGGTGAAGTGGTTCAGGGGGACCGTGGTTTCATCGTTGTAGTGCACCCGTTCGATGGGTGCTGAGACGAGCTTGCGACACAGGTGGTCAAGGCTGAACGAGGGCACGAAATCGTCGCCAGCGATGCTTACCGCGAGTACCGGCACGCGAAGCGCGGCCAGTGCGGGCTCCGGATCGGTCCCGGCGATCGACCGATAGCGACCGTGCCGAGCGGTGTAGGCCCAGTCGCGGATCACTCCGCGAGCCTGTCGGCCGCCGAAACCCCAACCCGGCCAGACGCCGAGTAGCGCCGTGACCTTCGCGACCATTTGTGTCTGCGCCAGCGTCAGTAGTCCGCGGGCACGCGGGTAGGTCCGCCAGTAGGCGAGCCCGGCCGCCACCACGGCAACGCCGGATGGCCCGGACCTGTCGCCAAGTGCGAGGTGCAGCAGGCAGATGTGCGCCCCCAGGGAGTGGCCGAGCAGCAGCGTGGATCGCCCGGCGACGCGGGGAGCCAACCAGTCACGTACGGCGCCGACGTCGGCGGCGAGTTCCGGGTATCCGTACTGGGAACCGCGGTCGGGGCGAGGGGAACTGGCGCCGACACCTCGCAGGTCCACCACGTGGACGGCCAAACCCTCGGCCACGAGCTGTTCGGCGAACGGCCGATAGAAACGCGCTGGCACGCCCATCGCAGGCCAGATGATAACGGCAGGTGCGTCGGCGTGGTCCGGCTCCGGGTAGCTTTGCACCCCGAGTTGGTTCCCGTTGCGAAAGATGTACTCCTGCGTGGGTTCCATCGACGAGAGCTGTCCTTTCGTAGTTATCCGATCGCCAACGGGATCGGGGTCAGCGAGAATAGCTCGGGCGCCTCCACCTGCTTGATAAGCATTTCTTCGACTGCGGCCAGCGGTCCCGGCGATATCTGCCATGTGGGATCGAGGTGTTGGGTAAGCCGGTCCAGGGATGCGATCATCCAGCTCTCGTCCGTGAAGAGGCCGCCCGTATTGTAGGTCCCATTGAGAATTACGCAGGCAGCGGCGTGCAGTACGCAGTGGACTCGTGCTGCCGTCTGCCCCACCATTGACCGGTATCCTCGTCGGTCAATGCTGAACAACCGCGCGGTCTGCTCATGGTAGGCCGCATCGAGCCGGCGCACCGGCTTCCACGACGACAGGCGCGCTGCGAGCTGGGGCCACGCACCCCCAATCTCATCCCGACCACCGTTGGTCAGGTGCAGCCGGCGGCCCTCAGGTATCCACGGTGTCAGTTCAGCCCGTCGGTTGAACAGGGCCGGCAGCAGGGACGGATCACCGCCTGAACCGCTGGGAGCGAATATCAGGTCCGCGGCTATCGAGCTGAGATTCACGTGAGTCGTGCCCTCGAAGATGCTCGCGATCGCCTGGTCCCGGTGCAGCTTCTGAAACGTGCGGGCGGAAACGGTGTCGCGCAGGTATCCCCGGGCGCTGAGCACGGTGTTGAGATCGGCCAGCGCCCGCTCGACCGTGACCGGGACGAAGTACTTCACGATCGCGGACCACAGGCTGAGCCGTTCGGGTACCTCGGTGATTGCTCGCACCGCCGGGATCGACACACATTCTCCGATGATCAGGTCAAGATAGGCCCGTACCAGGATGTCCCGGACCGCAGGCAGCTCGGTGACCGGTGCCCCGTAGAGGCGGCGCCCGCGGGCGTGCGTGTAGGCCAGGCGTAAACCGGTGTCGAGACTGCCCAACGACAGCGCGGCGATGAGCGTACGAGTGATCTGTAGGGCCTTCAGCGTCTGTGGGATGCCCGCGCCCGGTCGCCCCAGCAGCGCGGTGGCGGGAACTGAACAGTCGGAAAACACCATGCCACTCAGGTCATGGCCACGTAGCCCGACAGTTGGCACGCTTGGGCTGTTGTACCAGTGCCCGGTCGGCATCTGCTGCTTGTCCACGAGGAGAAGCGAGAACCTGCGGGGACCGGTAGCGGCGTAGACGGTGCAGAATGCCCCGCGGGTGGCGTTACCCACCGGCCACTTTTCGCCATTCAGCACGTACCGGTCGCCGTCACGCCGGGCGGAGACCTGACACCCGGCGAGGTCACTGCCGTGGTCGCGTTCCGACATCGCGAATGAGCCGAAATCGCCGGCGAGTAGCCGGCTGGCGAGCCAATGCTGCTGCCGGGCGTTCCCCCACAACCAGACCGGGTTGGCGCCGAGCAGAGTCGTGCCGTACGACACCCCGGGCCGCAGGTCGCGACGGGCAATCGTCCGACACATCGAAAACAGTTCCTGGAAGGATCGCATCCGACCACCGAGGGCCTGTGGTACGAGAAAGTGGGGGAACCCCCAGGAACGTAGCGCGTCCATCGCCGGCCAGGGCATGTCGTCGCGCTCATCCTCCTCCACGCTGCGGGAGAATGCGGAGACCGCGTCGGGATGGTTCGGGTCCCCCAGGAACTGCTCAAGCTGTGCGGCCGACTGGTCCGCCGCGTAGGTGCCATGGAGACTCCCGTCAGTCGCCATCGGAGGATTCTACTTCCGGCGCTGGCACAAGGTGCCGCAAGAAGGCGGCGCGGCTGGCCCGCATCCAGTTGCGGGTGGCGAACATCGTGGCCGGTGGGGCGTACAGCGCAGCCGTGTGCTCCACCACCGTGGCCACCTCCGCAGCGCTCGCACCAGCGGCGAGGAGTGTCGCTCCCCATGCCTGGCTACTGAACACGGTCAAGCTGGTGAACTCCGGCGAGTGTTGTCCGGCCTTCGGGTTCGCGGTGACGATGGCCTCGTTTCGGAGGTGAAGGTGCAGACCCAGCAGTGCCAGGTCCCAGCCGACCCCGGTGGCACCCGGACCGAACTCCGCCCAGAATCGCTGGTCAACGGTGGCCGTGTGCTCGAGTTCGATGATGGTCTCCCCGGTGCCGTCGGACAACCGCACATCCACCTCGGACGCCGGGCTGTCCCCGATCACCATCGCCAGGGTGAATAGTCGCATCGGTTCGCAGCGCAGGACGGTGCCACGCAGGTTGCCCTCGAACGCAAAGGCGCCACCCCTGTGCACCTCACCGGTGACCGGAAGGAACCAGCGCGAGATCTGGTCCACGTCGGTGAGGGCGGCCCATACCTCCTCCAGGCTTGCCTGGTATCCGCGACGCAGTCGGACGCTGTGACCGTCACCTGCGGGAATGCGCCGATGGCCGATGTCCCGGTGGACGCTGGCGAGCTGTTCGGCGATGTCTGCCATGATTCCCTTCTTTCCAGTAGCGATCCGCCGTCGGATCACGACGTGCTTTCATACGTTGAACTCGAGGCGGTAGTCGCCGAACTGTCGATCGATCCGGGTCTGGTCCAGGCCAAAATCGGTGAGTGAGTAGCCGGGCCTACCAGGGCGCTCCGGGGCTTGATCGTTCAGGTGCCGCGCCATCCGGGCAGCTGCGTTCGGACGCAGGGAAACCCCGGCGAATTCGCATACCCGTGCGGCGACACCTAACGGGTCCGCCCGCAGGTCTTGCTGTCGTACATCGAGTGTGAGCGCGGCCGTCCCGTATCGATCTCCCTGGCGCAGGTTCGACAGCCCCAGTTTGGCGTATCTGAACCACTGACTGCCGATGGCATGGCAATTCACTGGGGCCCCGCTGGCACCCCGCACGACCGCGGTGAGGTTGCTCGCCGAGGCCAGGTTGGCGGCCGGATCGCGGTGGAGTCGGATAATCCGTGCCCGCGGGTACGCTGCAGCCAGCGCGTCCAGGTGCCATAGGTGGGACGGACACTTGAGCACGATGTGCTGCCCCGGTCGCCGCCACAGCATGCACCGCAGCAGTAAGCGATGATATTCATAGGTTTCGCGCAGGTTCTGCTCGTTCAGCCAGGCTAGGTAGCTCGGTATGTGGTAGCGCTGCGCGAAAATCGAGCTGGAAAATGTGGTGGCGGTCAGCCGGTGGCACTCGTCGGGCCGGAGCGGGTCCAATGGATGCAGGTCCCGGAGTCTCGGTGCAACTCGGTGGTATTGCTCGACGTAGTTGCGAGCGACCTGGATCATCCGGACGCGTGCGGTGGGGTCGGTGGAGGCAGCTGGCGCCAGCATCTCCCACAATCGGGGTGCCCGCAGCTCGGGATGCTCTGCCAGTAGATTGTGCAGGGCCGTCGTGCCTGTGCGTGGCATCCCCGTGATTACGATGACGCTCTCCAGCGGAATCTGCTCGATTTCTGGATTGGCCTTCACGAGCTTGCTCGTCTGGATTTGTGTGACGAGTTGGGTGACCACGAAATCGTGCAGGATCTGACGACCGAAAGAGCTCAGAAACGCCTCGCCGGCCACCGCTTCCAGTAGGCGCCGGAGTGCGGGAAGGAACCGTAGTGGTCGGTGGCCATGGTCGCCGGCCGACTCCCGAGCCCACGCGACGAGATCATCCACAGCCATGCCGGCGACCGTCGGGCGGTCCGCCTCACTGCCGCTCATCGGGGTCACTATCCGCTGTGGTCGGGTTCTGTGATGGAACCGCGGTCTCTCCTGCATCAGGGCTTCTGTCCGCCAACGCATCCGCCACAAGCTGAGTCATGTCGCTCAGGGAGCCAGCCTCGTATAGCTCGGACTCATCCAAGGAGATGTCGAATTTCGCCTCGATCTTGTCTAGGATCTTGTAGAGGGTCAACGAGTCCAGACCGGAGAGATCGGAAAGACCAGCCTCCTGGTCGACCGTCTCGACAGGGTAGTTCAGCAGGTCCGCGATAACCTCCCGGATTTGCTGTTCCACCGTGGTGTGGAAATCAGGCATGGCAGCTCCTTTCCGCTAATTAAGTTGTGTTGAGATCCCCACCGCTTTCAGGTCGTCGGTGGCGCGCTGTGTCGCACCTTGGCCCGTTGCACCTTGCCGCTGCTCGTGCGGGGCATGCTCTGCGGCGGCATCAGTTGCACCGTGACATCGAGTTGACCGAGTTCCGCGGAGATTGCAGATCGAATACGACCGATCAGATTCTGTCGCTCGTCGCTCGACTCGATCGCAGTCTCCACCACTACGACTAGTCGTTCTCCACGCTCGTGGTCCTCGCCGACCGCCGCGCATCGTCGGCGGTAGACCCCCGGCACGTCTCGGACGATCGCCTCCACGTCCTCGGCGTAGTAGTTGTGGCCGCGGATCACCACCATGTTCCTGGTTCGGCCGGCGATATAGAGCTCACCGCCGTGCACGAACCCTTCGTCCCCCGTACGCAGCCAGCCGTCCATGGTGAAGAGTTCCCCCGCCGGCTGCTGAAAGTAGCCGCTGGTGACGGGCGTTCCCGTTATCTCGATCTCACCGAGGTGGTCCTCGGCGCCGTCGGCACCGCCAATGCGGACCCGGACCCCCCGGACAGCCTGGCCCACGGCGACGAGGGGACGGGCTCCAGGCGTACCGGGCTCGGCGAGGACGACGAGGCTGCTGTCGCGAGTGCGGGCTCGATCGAGCCAGAGGTGGGACAGGCGGGCTCCGGGCCGCGGGAAGGTGACGGCGAGTGTCGCTTCCGCCATCCCATAGACAGGCATGATCACATTGGGGCGAAGGCCCCGGTCTGTGAAGGCCTTCTGGAACCGGGTGACCGTGCTGGCCTGGACCGGCTCTGCGCCGTTGAGGCCCAGTCGCCACCCAGACAGGTCGAGATCCTTAGGAACTCGGTTGGCATCATCCGCCAGATGATCATAAAAGAAGTTCGGGGCGGTGGTGACCGTGCAACCGTTGTGGACGAATTGCTGTAGCCACGCTGCTGGTTGCCGGACGAACGTCGACGGACGCCAGACGACCACGCGTAGGCCCTGGCTCAGAGCGGCGAGAGTTGAGAAGAGTCCCATGTCGTGGAACAGTGGGATCCAGAGTCCGGCCACGTCTGTTTCCGTCAATGCGCACCCATCGACGATCGCGTCGAGTCCCGCTACCACGTTGCGGTGGCTGAGGACGACGCCCCTGGGATTTCGGGTGCTGCCGGAGGTGTATTGGATCACCGCGAGCGAGTCGATGTCGGCCGGCTCGGTGAGCTCCGGTCCTGTTGTCGGCAGCGCATCGCCATCGATAACTTTGACCGGGGGTAGGTCGGCTGAGTGGCCGCGAATTACTCCCAGGCATGCCGAGCTGGCCACAAGATGTCGCATCGTGGAGTCGGCCAGGACCCGTCGAAGGTGATCGATGTAGCCGTGTACCCCACCCATGGCCGAGGGAGTAGCGAGCGGTACCGCCACCGCGCCGCAGTGCAGGATCCCGAGTAGGGCGCGCAGGAACACCAGGCCGTTCTCTGAGACTAGTCCAACAGGGTCGCCCGGACGGACACCATCAGCGCGCAACTGCGCGGACGCCGTCCGGCTCATCTGCAGGAGGTCTGTGAGCGATACTCGTTGGCCGGCCTCAGCGATGAGTATCTCACCGCCTCGGGCAGCGTAGATCCGCTCCACTAGCCCGCTCTCCGTGCTGCCGCGCGGTGCTGGCTCCGTCGGCATGGCGACCGCCCCTTTCAACGGATGAGCGAGGCGACCCGCTCGCGGTTGTTGGTCCAGTCGGTTCGGCTGACCGCGACGAGGCAGGCGGTCTTGTGAGGTAGCTCGACCACCATGATCTGCCGCATGCCCAGCATTTTGTGTAGGTGCACCATTGACCGATTACGAATATTGGGATCTCCGATGTAATGTCGGGCCTCCGGCCACGTTTCAAAGGCCCAGTCCACCCCGTCCACGATTACCTCCAGAATGATGCGTCGATCCACCCGCGCTGCCGGATCTACCAGCAAGTGAGACCCGCGGGCCTGATCCTCGATTAGGGGCACATCGGCGAGTAGGCTGTCCCGCTTCGCATAGGTCTCGGCGTAGGCGACCGGCCGTCCATCCAGTTCACCGACGACTGTCTCTACTCCGAGTTGCTCCGCCGGCAGCGCCAGGTAGTCACGTACAGTCTCGGGGCCGTACGGCGGCGGACCGACCTTCGCCACCCGAGGAGCAGTTCCCCAATACGTCAGACCCGGGGCGGTCCACCATCTCCAGATCATTTCCGCGTCGCTCGGCACTGTGCGCCGCCAGACAAATGTGTGTCCACGATGCAGGTGCAGAGTCCGTTGACCCAGTATCCGCCTCTCCACGTCAGCTACCCTTATCACTGGTGTCACGTGGTGTCCGCCGTATGCGTGCTGCCCGGCGCTGGAGTCGGGCAAGGCTCAGGCGAACGGTGCGGGCGACCCGAAAGGCATTGTCACGGTTGGTCTCGAACGAGTTCGTGTAGAAGTGTGTGCCGAATGTCATTGGGCCGACGAGGTAGAGGTTCGGGCACGCGCTGCCGTCCGTGCCGAGAACCTGACAAGTGTCGAACCGGACCCGCACACCGCCCCGAGGATCGGCCGTGAGTAGACCGCGTCCGATCGCGCCGCGTAGTAATGCGTCGCGTCGACAGGCGATGGTGAGATGCCCACCAGTCGCATCTATGAGGACATCGTAGGCGTGGGTGGATGGACCCGACCGAGTGACGATCCGCCAGCGGAAGGCAGCGCCGGATTCTTCGGGGGCGACGGACGTCAGCCCGCTGCGTACGCTCAGTTGTCCGCTCACCACGGCAGGCAGCAGCGCCCTCGCGTTGACCAATGGCATGCTGTGCCGGTACTCGCTCCAGCGGGCTTGGCAGGTCGTCAGGAACAGCATCTGGTCGCGCTCGTCGATGGCGTGCCAGATGGCGGGGGTGTGCGGCGACAACGAGTTCAGTGCGTCGTACCAGGTGGTCGGGGACTCCGTGGCGGCGACGACCGCGGTCGCGAAGACCTGATTCTCGTCCTGTCGTCGACGGCTTCGCTGACCGGCACGGGAGAACCACTCCCGGGCATCTGGCATCCCGGGGGTGTAGGGTTCGCGCGCCCGGGCATCGAGTCCCTCCGCCAGCGCCCGTGCTGCTGTAATTAGCGGGAGCCGCTGTCGGCCTGCCCGGGTCTCCCGGTTTAACCAGTCGGGATCGAGCAGCGCTGGCTGCTGCTCGGCCGTCGCGCTCTGTACCTTCGGAAACCCCCGCGTTCGCGAATAGCAGGAGATTCGTCCCTGGGATCCTTGTCGGAGTAGTTGGATGCAGATGTCAACGGCACTCAGGCCGCTGCCAACGATGCCCACGTGTGCGATGGGCGAAATCTGCATGAGTTGACGTGTCTCGGCGAGAGATGCAACGAAGTTCTGACGGCCCGCCCAGTGAGCGAGGGCGCCGTGGCGGGACTCCCCAGTAGCCAGGACCACAACGTCGAACGTGCGCTGCACACCGTCGGTACCGGTAATCCGGAACGACCCGCCACTCCGCTCAAGGTCTACTGCCGCGGTTGGCCAGTGCTCGACGGCCACACCGGCTCGTTCGGCCGATACGAATGCCCCGAGGAGGACCTGTTGTAGGTAGCGCCCGAAGAGCCAACGCGGTGGGTACTCCAGGTCGTCGTGGTCGGGTGTGCCCGGTTGGGCGCGCAACCAGTCGCTGAACCCGGTGGGTGCCCGCGGGTTGATGTGCAAACGGTCGGTCCGCATGTTTAGACGGTGCGCTGACTGGAAGGCGTATCCTGATCCTGGCTCTTCCGCGGGGTCGATAGCCGTCAGCCTGACCGGGACTGTCGATTGATTGGTCTGAAGCTCGTTGATGAACTTCCACACAAATGAGGTTCCGGTAGGGCCCAAGCCGATTACAGCCACAGACGCTTCGCCGTTTCTGCTCACCCGCTTTTCTCCCTGCGTTGGTTGCTCAGAATGTATTAGCGTGCCGCGCACGAGCTCGCGGACGTCCAGGTAGGTTTTCTGTGGGTTAGTGCCTCAAGGGGTAGTTACGGATCCGTCGCCTCGGGTTCTTTGGATGATTCGACGAATCGCTGGTGTTGGATCCGACCCCACATTGCATTTATGCACACAATTGGCAGCGTTGCCGGGTTTGATCCCTCTTCAGGATATAAGGCGGGAGTGGTTCGGTCAAGTGCTGAAGCGCTTCTTCCTGTGGTCATCTTCGGGTTCCTGGCGCATATTCCGCAAGTCGGGCCCGTCGATGATTTTGGATGGGTGCCGAGGTGGAGATCGTTCGGGGTTGCATCTGAATCCGGTCGGCCTGCGGTGGAGCGCTTGATCAGCTCGTTCACCTGGTGACGGTCGTGCATTTGATCAGGCAGGAGGCCGGGAGGGGAATTCACACCCGGTCGTGAGGTGTGAAGATCTTCAGTGCGGTGCCGGTGCGTGAGACGTCGGGGGAAGCTCATCCTGATCCGGTGGTAGCCGGTCTTGAGGACTTTCCAGGTCTTGAGCTGGCTGACTATGTGTTGGACGGCGGCGCGGAGCCGTAGGCGGTTCGGTGTCCAACCGAGCTGGCCGAACCGCCACCAGCGGGGACGGGAGGGCGCTCCGGCGTTGGTGTGGATGGGCGGCGGGTCAATACCGCCCATCGGGTCAGCCGTGGGGTGAACAGGCCGGTGACCGCGAACAGCAGCGCCAGCGCGACCCAACCCAGGCGCCCCCCGTCGAGGATCAGCAGGGTCAGCAGAGCGGGCCCCACCGCACCGGCGAGGCCGTTGAGGAGCCCGGCAACGCCCTGGTACTCGCCGACGAATTCCGGTGCGGCCAGGTCGTAGGCCAGCCCGGTGCCACCGACCGCGTGCCACAGGTCCCCGATGGTATAGACCGTGGTCGCGACCAGCAGTAGCGCGATCGTCGGGCCGGCGGGCAGCGTGCTGGTGCCGGCGAGGAGCAGCATCGCCGCGGCCAGCGTCAGGCCAGCCCGGCGCATCGTTCGCGCGGCCGGAGTGGCGGTCTGGGCGCCGCGGCTCAGGCGCACGGCCAGCAGCACTGTCAGCACCGTGTTGGTCACCAGGACCGCCGCCACCAGAACGGTCGGTGCCGCCGTGTGGGACACCACCCAGAGGGGAAGGATCAGGGTGAGGACGACGGAGTGCAGCGAGAGCACCGCTGAGGTGGCACCGACGGTGATGAAGGGGGCATCCCGCAGCGCTGGCCCGAGGCCACGCTTCGGGGCGGCCGGTGCCGACCGGGGCGGGAACGGAGGCAGTCGCATGACCAGCATCGCGGAGAGTGCGAACGTCGCGGCGTTGCCGAGCACCAGCAGCTGGTACGCCGCCCGCGTGTCGGCCACCAGGGCGAGCCCCGCCAGGACCGCGCCGGCACCGGTGCCGAGGTTCGCCACCGCGCGCAGGGTCGCGAAGGCAGATACCCGTCCCTGTGGGCCGCCGACGGCCGCGACCAGGGCGGCGCGAACCGCGAGGTTGCCGGTAGCGAGCAGCGCACTGAGCACCGCGACCACGATGAACGCCGCCACCGAGTCAACCAGCAGGTAGGACGCGGCGACAACGGCCTGTAGCAGCTGCAGGACCGCCCGCAGCGTACGCGGGTCGCGTCGGTCGGCGAGCCGGCCGAACGGCACGCTGGCGATCAGCCCGAGCAGCGCGGCGATCGTGAGACCCACGCCGACCGAGCGGGTGGACAGCCCGACGCTCCGGGTGAGGAACAGTGCCGAACCGGCAACCCAGAGCCCCATCCCCACGGTGTTGGTCAGCGTGGCCCAGGCCAGGGTCCGCAGCGGCCCGGGTGGCGGGATCGGCGAGCTCCCCGGCCAGCGGCTCACCGCCCGGCAACCGTGTGGGTCGGGGCGACCTCCTGGGGAACCATGCACTGAATCTAGGGTCGATCGGCTCCGGCCGGGTGCCGACGACCTGCGACGCCGATCACAGTGGATCTATCGGGAGTGCTGCGGGAACCGGGAGCCCGACCACGTCGGCAGCGGAGGCTCCGCCGCGGGTGGAGATGCGGTCGGCGCGGTGTCAGCCGCGGGCGGCGATGCGGTCGGCGCGGTGCAGCAGCGCGGCGGCGACGAGGCCACCGACCAGGACGGCCACCGCTCCCACCGTCTGGCCGGTACGCAACGCGTCGGCGAAGGCGGCGGTGACCGCCGCCCGGTCCGGGCCCGCCGCGGCCAGGGCCGCGGGGAAGGAGCCGGCGCCGGCCAGCGCGGCGGGCAACAGCGCGGCGAAGCGGGCGTTGAGCACCGCGCCCAGCACGGCGATGCCGAGGCTGCTGCCAACCTCGGTCATGGTGCCGTCGACGCCGGCTCCGGCGCCCGCCTTGTCCGTGGGGATCGCGCTCATCACCGCCTCAACGATGGCCGGGTTCGCCAGCGCGCAGCCCGTACCCATGATGAGCAGCCCGGCCAGCAGCGTGCCGTAGCCCTCGGCGGGCACGTGGGTAACCAGCGCCAGTCCGCCGGCGAGCAGGGTCATTCCGGTGGCGATGGCGGCCGGTAGCCCGAGCCGGCGGTTTATCCGCGTGGCGATACCGCCAACGTTGAGCACCACGATGGAGAGTGCGAACGGCACCATCCGTAGCCCGGCCTCCCAGGCCGGGTAGCCGCGGACGAACTGCAGGTGCTGGGTGAGCAGGAAGAGCGCACCGGTGGCGCCGAACGTGATCAGCACGACGCCGCAGACCGCGCCGACGAAGCGGCGGTTCCGGAAGAAGTGCATGTCCAGCATCGGGTGGGCGACCCGCTGCTCCCAGCGGACGAAGAGCACCAGCAGCAGCACGCCGGCACTGCCCGCGCCGAGTACCTTCGTCGAGGCCCACCCGAGCTCCGGACCGGAGATGATCGCCCAGACGATCGCGGTCAGGCCGACGGTGGAGAGCGCCACGCCGACCAGGTCGAGGCGGCCGCTGGCAGGATTGCGTGATTCCGGGATCAGCGCCCGGCCGGCGAGCAGGCAGACCAGCACGATGGGGATGTTCATCAGGAAGATCGCGCCCCAGGGCAGGTGGGCGAGGACGATTCCACCGATCGGTGGTCCGGCGGCGAAGCCCAGCGCGCTGGTCGCCGCCCAGATCCCGATCGCCCGAGACCGCTCGGCGGAGTCGAAGATCTGCATGGCGATGGCGAGGGTGGCGGTGACCAGCAGCGCGCCCCCCACGCCCATTCCGGCCCGGGCGGCGATCAACTGCTCGGAGGTGCCGGCGAGGCCCGCCGCCAGCGAGCCCACGCCGAACAGCACCAGCCCGACCAGCAGCATCCGCCGTCGTCCGTACCGGTCCACGGCACTGCCCGCGCTGAGCAGCAGTCCAGACAGCACCAACGCGTACGCGTTGATCATCCACTGCACGTCGGCGGTGCCGGCGCCGAGCTCCACCGTGAGTACCGGAACCGCCACCGTCAACACGGTGTTGTCCAGGACGACGACGAGTTGGGTCAGGCAGAGGACCGCGAGAATCAGCCAGCGGTGCGGTACCTTGCCGCCAGCGACAGAGGGGCCGACCGACGTGGTCGCGGTCGCTGAAGCGCCGCTCATCGCGTCGCGGTTTCGTCGTGCGTGGTCCGGCTGCCGAGTCGGTTCATCAGGCGGCCCGCCAGTAGCCGAGGGAGGTGAGCTGGTCTTTGCCGACGCAGAGTGTCCGCCGTACGTGCCGGGTGATGCGGCGGGTGCTGGCCGCCTCGCAGCCCACCCAGTAGTGCGCGGTCCCAGAGCCGGATCCACATCGTCGGGTGTATGCCGCACGCCGCCAGGAGCCCACCGTCGTCGAGGAGCAGCCGCTGGTAGCGCCCGGCGACCGACTCGGTGCGCAACACGGTGAGCCGGAAGTCCCGACCGCCCATGGCGCGGAGGACCAGGCCCTCCCAGTTCCGTTTCACAGCGCCTCCAGCTAAGGTCAGCCTAAGTTAGGAGAGGTTAACCTAAGCGGAAGCTCCGATGGTACCGCTCCCTGCCCGCCGGACTCCAAGCTGCTGACCCGATTTCCGCCCGGGCGCCGAACGAAAGGCGGTATTACATGATTTATCAGGAGCAAATCCCCGACCTCGGTGCACTGACGCTGGAGTCGGTCTGCCCCGACCGGCACGCCGAACTGCTGCACGGCTGGCTGACCATGCCCCGGAACCGGTTCTGGGGCATGGGGTCGCACCCGCTCGAACAGGTGCGGTAGACCTATGCGTTCCTCGACGGGTTGGACACCCACCATGCGTACCTGATTCTGCTGAACGGTGAGCCGGTCGGACTGTTCCAGGGCTACCGGCCGGAGGCGGACCCGGTGGGGGAGCGCTATCCGGCGCTACCTACGCGGACTCACCGTGGCGGTAGGCCCCGCGCTGGCCCGGTTTCTGCTGCGAGATCCGACCACCCGGCGCATCGTGGTGGAGCCGGACGTGCGCAACCAGGCCGCGCTGCGCCGGCTACGGATCGAAGGGTTCACCTTCGCCGCGGAGATCGACATGCCCGACAAGCGGGCCCAATTGGCCTTCCTGACCCGAGCCCGGTTTGAAGCCGACCATCCGACTCCGATGGGATAGCGATATCGGCCGTCGCGTGTTGGATCAGGTCGCCCCACACGCGACACCAACTCGGTCGAGGGTTCGACACTAGGCGACATGCCCCGCGTTCTGCTGATCGAAGACCATCAAACGGTGCGCGATGGACTGCAGCTGGCGTTGACCCGGCAGGGCCACACGGTGGACGCGGTGGCGACCGGCGAGCAGGGGCTGGCCCACCTGCACGAGGACGCCTGCGATGTCGTCCTCCTCGACCTTATGCTGCCGGGGATGGACGGGTTCGAGGTCTGTCAGCGGTAGCTATTTCCAGGCGACCTACCCCCCGCCGAGGTGCTTCGGCTCCTGGCGGCGGGCCCAGCGGCGCACGAACGTCGCGAGGGGTTCACGAGCGAGGTGCCCGCCGACGCCGTTCCGGCCGAGGTCGTCCCGAGCACCGACGGTGCCCACCTCGTGGTGACATTGTCGAGCCCGGTGACCACGTTGTCAGTGACCGCCGTCCAACAGATTGTCTGCACTGTGGACCTCGCGGCGGCAAGCCCCGGGCAGGTCGCCACGGTCACCCTGCACGACTCCGACGGCCACCTGAGCCCCCAGTCCTGTCCCAACTATCCGGGCCAGCTGACCGGGTACCCCAACCCGGCCGGCTCCTAGCCGGTCCGGCCCGGCCCGGTGGTGACGCCGAGGGGACCGGGCCGTGGAGTTGGCGTGCGGCGGGTCATCCCGGCTGGTGCCGACCGACCGTAGTCGGTCAACGCGCCGCGGATCAGGACGTCGAGCAGGGCTGGGAACTCGATTCCGGCCCGCTGCCAGATCTGTGGGTACTGCGACATGCGGGTGAACCCGGGGAAGGTGTTGACCTCGTTGACGATGGGCTCGGTGGATCCGTTCGTCGGCAGGAAGAGATCGACCCGGAGTAGCCCACGGCAGTCGAGGGCGTGGAAGGCGCGTACCGCCCGGCGCTGGAGCAGCTCGGTGGTGGCGGAGTCGAGCCGGGCGGGAATGTCGAAGACCGCACCGTCCTCGTATTTCGCGCCGTAGTCGAAGAAATCGGCGTCAGTCACGTTTATCTCCAAGGGGGGACCGGCCTCCACCCGGCCGTCGGGATGCTGCAGCACGGCCACGTCGATCTCGCGTCCACCGGCCGCCTGCTCGACCACGACCTTCGGATCGGCTGTCCGTGCCCAGGCCAGTGCGGCGGGAAGGCGCGACCAGTCGTCCACCCGCGTGACGCCGAGGCTGGACCCGGAGCGGGCCGGCTTCACGAAGACCGGCAGGCCCAGCCGCTGCCGGTCGGCCGGGGCGAGACCGTCACCGGGGCGCAGGGTTACGCCGGGGCTAACCCGCAGGCCCTCGGCGCTGAGCAGTTTCTTGGTGGTGGCCTTGTCCATGCCGGCGGCGCTGGCGAAGACCCCGTTGCCGACGTACGGGGTGCCGAGCCACTCCAGCAGTGACGCGACGGTGCCGTCCTCACCGTACGGACCGTGCAGCGCAGGGAACACCACGTCCTGGGCGTCCAGCGCGCGCAGGGCCGTGGTGAGCGGCGCGGCTTGGCCGTCGACCCGCCAGCCGCCGTCCCAGCCGATGAACACCTCGGTGACCTGGTATTGGTCCCGGTCCAGCGCGGCGAGGATGCTCTCCGCCGAGTGGCAGGACACCTTGTGTTCGTTGCTCTGCCCACCGTAGAGGACCGCCAGTCGCGTACTCATCAGATCATCACCATCTCGTGCAGGTACTCGCGGGCCACCCGGGCCCCGATTCCGGTCAGGATCTCGTTGGGGTTGGTGCCCGCCCATCCCGCCCACTCGGCGACCGTCGGTTGGTCGCCCTGCGCGGGGCCGAAGACCACGACCGGGTCGCCGATCGTCACGGGAAGGTCGCCGGCGTCAACCACGCACTGATCCATGGCGATGCGCCCGACGACCGGGCAGCGCCGGCCGGCGAGCCACACCGCGGCGCGGCCCTCGGCGGTCCGGGGCAGGCCGTCGGCGTAGCCGAGCGGCACCAGTGCCAGCGTGGTTCTCTTCGTGGTCACATGACTCAGTCCATACGAGACGCCGGTGCCGGCGGGCACCCGCTTCACGTTGACGACGCTCGTGCGCAGCGTCATCGCCGGGTGTAGCCCGAACCTGTCGGGCCCGCTCCCACCGAATGGATCGACGCCGTACAGGGCCAGCCCGATCCGGCAGAGGTCGAAGCGGGACGTCGGGGCGGACAGCGCGGCCGCCGAGTTCGCCAGGTGCGCGAGGTCGGGCTGGAGGCCAGCGTCCCGGGCGATCCCGAGTACCTCCTCGAACCGTGCCACCTGCCGCCGTAGCACCGGGCTCCCCGGAATGTCCGCGTCGGCGAGGTGGGACCACACTCCGCGGACCCGGACGCTGCCCTCCACCTCGTAGCTGCGGGCCCGGTCGACCAACTCCGCCCAGTGCTCCCCGCCGGCCCCATTGCGGGACAGTCCGGTGTCCGCCTTCAGCTGCACCATCGCCGGCACGCCCAACCGGTGCGCCGCCTCGGCGGTCGCGCGTAGGTGGGTCGGTGTCGACACGCCCACATCGACGTCGGCGGCGACCAACGCGTCGAACTCGTCGTCGGGCCGGTGCAACCAGCTGAGCGTGGGGGCGCTGATGCCGGCCCGGCGCAGGGCCAGCGCCTCGGATGCCGAGGTCACCCCGAGCCAGGCGGCGCCGGCGTCCAACGCTGCCCGGGCCACCATCGCCGCGCCGTGACCGAAGGCGTCCGCCTTCACCACCGCCATCAACGGGGTACGCGTCACGCCTGCGATCGCCCGCACGTTGCTGGCGACCGCCGCCAGGTCGACCTCGGCCTTGGCCAGCGCGCGTACCGCGTCTTGGATCATGCGGCTGACGTTGTCACCCGGATATCAGCGGATGGTCCGCGATGTGTCACGAGCCGGTAATGGACGCAGGTCCACCCCGCGGCGGGGTCAGATCCAGCGGCGCAGTGCCACCTCCACGCCGGCCTGGAATCGACTCTTCGCGTCGAGGCGTCGCATCAGGTCGTGGACGGTGCGACGGACCGTCCGCTCGGAAAGTTGGAGTTGGCGGCCGATGGCCTCGTCGGTACGCCCTTGCCGGAGTAGCCGGAGGATGGCAACGGTCTGGTCCGTCAGGCCGTCCCTGTCGGCCGTGGCCGACCGCGGAAATTCTCTGCTCTTCTCCCAGAGCAGGTCGAAGAGGAGGCACAGTGTGGAGACCAGGGAGCTACCGCGGATCTCCAACGCGCCCCGGCTGGGTCGTGGCCCGATCGGGATGAGGGCGAACTGCCGGTCGACCAGGGTCATCCGAATCGGGGCCTCGGACATCACCCGACTCTCCTCGCCCTGCTCCGCCATCAGCTCGGCGTACGCCCGGGACCCGGCATCGTCCAGTGTGCTTTCCTGGTATATGTGGCGGATCGTCACCCCGCGGGAGAGGGCGATCCGGGTCAGCGTCTTGGCGGTCTCGATGCTTCCCGGTGGCATCGCCCGGCCGGTGGTCAGCGTCATGATGCTCTCGGACGCGGTGCAGGCGTGCTCGGTCAGGCGTTCCCACACGGTGTCGGTTCCCTCCAGCCGCACGACTTCCTCCCGCCCGCGGTGGGTGTCGTGGCTGGCAGCGTTGGCGAGTACCGAGGCCCGGGCCGCCAGGAGCTTCGCCTGCTGGGTGATCGTCTGCTGCTCGGCCTGGTGTAGCAGGGCGAGCAGGCCGAGGCGCAGGCTCACCGAGCGCAGACTGCCTTCCTGGTGGGGGGACGGCGGGATGATGGCCTGGTCGGCCAGGGCGGAGAAGGCATCGCGGATGACCGCCTCCGGTACGTCCAGGGTGGTGGCGAGTTCATCGACGTTCCAGGTCGGGTGCTCCACCATCGCCCAGTAGACGGCTTCGATTCCCGCCGATATGCCTAGCCTGTCGAGCAAGGTTGCCTCCACCAGTTCTACCGGGTGTTCACATTAGTGAAATCTGCCCCCTCCGCAAGGTTCCGATATTGAGGCGCGCCTTTGGTTGGTGTCGAGCGACCCTCGCGGTGCGACCCGTGCCCCAGGCCGGCCGGCGTCCGGTGCCCCGGGTCGCTCCGGAGATTCGGCCCGGTGCCGTCCTCCCTCCCCGCGCCCGGGCGTCACGGTCGCCCGGGCCAGCCCATCGGCCCTGGCTGCTCCGGGCGTTGCCGGAACCGGCCACGGCCGGTTCCGGCAACGCCCGGGGTGCTGACGCGGGCGACGCCGGAACCGCACGATGATCGCAGCGGCGTTGCCAGGGGACAGGTGGCAGCTGAGGGGAGGTGCCCGATGCGTACCGGGCAGATATGGATAGTCGACACATTTGTGAAAACAGCGGTGCGCGAATCGCGAATCCGATTAGGGGAACGGGCCGCGAGGCCACTACATCGCCCTGCCCACCCGAATTCCCGAATTTGCTCCAGATCTCGCAGTATCGCCGCAAATGCCGGGCGGCCTCCGACCACATCGGGCAGCGGGGGGCGATCGAACGCAGCACATCGTGCCGCCGCAGGGGTGAGCGAGTGCCGGGCGTCCGCGTGGACGGGAGATGGCGATGGAGTCTGTTGCGGTGCGCCCATCCGGCGGTGACCCACCAGCCCGACCGGCGGTGTTCCGGGTGCTCGGCCCGTTGACCCTCAGCAGCGGTGGGGACACGCTGGTTCTGCCACCGTCGAAGGTGACCTCGTTGCTCGCCGCGCTGTTGTTGCACCCCGACGAGGTGATCTCGGTCAGCACGCTGCAGCAGGCGGTGTGGGGAGACGCGCAGCCCGCCTCGGCCAAGGCCGCGTTGCAGACCTGCACGCTGCGGCTGCGGCAACTCTTCCACCGCCACGGCATCACCGGCAGCGTGATCAGGACGGTGCCGGGTGGCTACCGGATCACCGCCAGCGCCGCCACCGTCGACCTGATGCGCTTCCGCGAACTGATCGGCCACACCCGCGAGGCCACCGAGCCAGAGGCCGAACTGGCCAGGCTGGAGGAGGCGCTCGCGCTGTGGAGTGACCCGATGCTGGCCAACGTGCCATCAGAGACGCTGCACCGGGACGTCGTACCCCGGATCAGCGAGGAGCGGGTTCGGGCGATCGAGCGGGTGTGCGATCTGAAGATCAGCCTCGGCCGGGACCGCTCCGCGCTCGTGGACCTCTGGACCGCCAACCGCGCGTACCCGGCGAACGAGCGCTTCTCCGCGCAACTCGCCTCGGTGCTCTACCGCACCGGTCGGCAGGCGGACGCCCTGGCCGAACTGCGCCGGATCCGGGAACATCTGCGCCACGAACTCGGCATCGCTCCGGGCCCGACCCTGCGTGCGCTGGAGCTGACCATTCTGCGGGGCGAAGCCTCCACTCCGGTCGCCCCGGCGGGCGGATCCGCCATCGCGGTGCCCCGGCGTGCGGTCGTGTCCAGCCTGGTCGGTCGAGAGGCGCTCGGCGAGACCATCGCCGACCGCCTCCGCGCGGACTGCCCGATCGTGGTGCTCACCGGCCCACCCGGCGTCGGCAAGACCGCGCTGGCGCAGCACGTTGGGCAGCTCGTAGCCCCCCAGTTCCCCGGCGGCCAACTCCGGGTGCCGGCGGGCCCCGCATCGCTGCAGGACGCCCAGGGGCAGGCCCTCACCCCGCTCGACCATGGTCACGGTACCCGGGTGGGCAGACGACTGCTGATCGCCGACGACGTGGTCAACGGCAGTCACCTACGAGCCATGCCGGCCCTGCTGGCACCGGGCGACGCGCTGTTGCTGACCAGTCGGCAGAGCCTTTCTGGTCCCGTTACCCGACTCGGCGGCTGGCTGCACCGGGTGGAGCCGCTCGACCCCGGCGACTCGCTCCAGTTGCTCCGTTCCGTGCTGGGACCCGAGCAGGTCGATGCCGACCCAGAGAGTGCCGCGGAGATCGCGGTGCTCTGTGACCACCTGCCACTCGCGCTGCGCATCGCCGCCACCCGCATCCTGCTGCGCACCCGGACCGGACTCGCGGCGGCCGTGGAGTGGCTGCGGGTGGACCCGCTGAGCCGGCTGAGTCTGCCCGGCGAACCGGACATGTCACTCGGCCACCGCTTCGACGAGGCCCTGTCCCGAGCCGGCGAAACACTGGCGGCGGCCTTCGTCCGGCTGGCCACCGCGGCCCCCACCGCCAGCACCGCCGCAGCGGCCGCGGAGCTGCTCGACGTTGACCCGGCCACGGCTCACGACCTGCTCGACGGGCTGGTGGACCACAGTCTGGTCGAGGAGGCCGCGGAGCACTACTGGATACGAGCCCTACTGCGGCGACACGCCCAGCTGGTGGCCCAACGGCACGCCCCCCACTCCGGCCCACCGCACCGAGCGAAGGGACCCCTGCGATGAGCACTGCCTACGACACGGTGGCGCAGACCCGGCCGCGGGTGCGCCACGACGTGCTGTTCACCCGGACCGAGGACGGAGTGGTGTTCCACAACGCCACCAGCGGCTTCCGGCTCTCCTCCGCGACCGCGTACCGGCTGGCGTCGTTGCTCGTCCCGCATCTGAACGGGCGTCACCAGGTCGCGGAGATCTGTGCCCGGCTGCCGGCCGGGCAGCGGGCCATGATCGGTGAACTGGTGACCGCTCTCTACGCGCGCGGCTTCGCCCGGGACGTCCCCGAGACCGAGGTCGACCCGACCACGATTCTGGGCCCGGCGGTGGCCGCGCACTTCGCCACCCAGGTCGCCTATCTCGACCACTACACCGACCGGGCGCCGCAACGCTTCGCCACCTTCCGGAACACCTCGGTCGCGGTACTGGGCGCCGGTCCGGTCGCCACCGCCTGCGCCACCGGGCTCCTGCGCAACGGCGCCGCCACGGTGACCAGCTCGTCGGCGGTCGTGTGGCGGCTCACCCCGGAAATGGCTCAGCTGAGCGCCGCGGGCTGCGCGGCGACAGCCGTGCCGCTACCCGACGTGGGGGTCGAGGTCGGCTGGTCCGAGCTCGCCGCGGCGGAGATCGTGGTGGTGGCCGCCGGTCCCGACGCCCCCCGCGACACCCTGCGGCTACTCGCGGCCGGAATTCCCCCCGGCCGGCTCCTGCTGCCCGCCTGGGTCGCCGGCGGGCGGATGCTGGTCGGCCCGGTCCAGGGTGCCGGCCGGACCGGATGCTGGTGCTGCGCCATGCTGCGGCTCGCCGACAACGACGAGACCGGTGGCGCCGGGCGGGTGTGGCAGGCGGCGGCGTTGCCGTCCGGGGCCGCGCCAGCCGCCGCCGAGCCGGACGGACCCCTCGCGGCGATGATCGGCAACCTGCTGGCGTACGAGGTGTTCCGGCTGACCACCGGCGCGCTGCCCGCCGAAACCGACGGGAGTGTGATCGTGCAGCACCTCGCCGCACTCGACGTGCTGACCGAGCGACTGCTCCCGCACCCCCGGTGCGCATTCTGCCGGCCGGCCCCGCCCGAACCGGCCTGGGTCACCGGTGGGCTGGACGACGCCCCCGTCGAGGCCGGAACCGCGGCCGACCCGGCCGCCGAGGCACCGGAGGCGCTCGCCCGGCTCCAGGCCCACCAGCCGCTACTCCAGCCACATCTGGGGGTGTTCCGCCGTTACGACGACGAGCGTTGGGACCAGACCCCGGTCAAGGTCGGCGCGGTCGAGCTCACCGACGGCGGCGGCCAGCGTCGTACGGTGGCTGCCTTCGATGTCCACCACGTCGCCGCCGCCCGGTTGCGGGCACTACGGATCGCGGCCGTCGTCACCACCAGCAGGATCGCGGCTGCCGCCCCCGCCTCCCGCGACCTCCCGCGGGTCGATGCCACCCGGCTCGGCCTCGCCTCGGGCTGGGATGCCGCCGAGCCGGACGCGTGGGCCACCGCCCGGTCGCTGTTCACCCGCGAGGCGGTGGCGGTGCCGACGTCCGTGCTGGAGCCGTTTGGGGCGGCCAACCGCGGGCACGGTGCCGAACCGACCAGCGCCGGCGGGGGAGCGGGCGAGGACCTCACCGAGGCCGTCCGGGCGGGCCTCGCCTCGGCGCTCGCCGGACAGCGGCTACGACAGGTCGTCCTCGGCCAGGAGACCGTCCAAAAGGTTCGCTCTGCGACCATCGGCGGCACCCCCGAGCTGCTCTTTCTCACCAGGTCGACGGCGAACCTGGGCATCACCATGGACCTGCTCGACCTCGGCGGACAGCGCGATACCGGAGTGGCGGTGCTGCTGGCCCGCTCCTTCGACCCCGACCGCGGCCAGTGGACGTACGCACTCACCGCCGACCCGGACTGGACGACGGCGGCCGCGGCGGCGCTACGCGACGTGCTCGGTCAGGCCCAACTGCGGGCGCAGGACCCCGAGCTGGTACCGGACACCGGCGACCCGGTGCTGGTGGACTTCGACGCCGGCACGGTGCCGGTGCACGGTGAGGTGGACGCCGCCGGGGTCGGTAGCCGCTGGGCCGACGTGCTCCAGCGGCTACCGGACCTCGGCTACGACGTGCTGGTGGCACCCGTCGGTGGTGCCGACCTGGCCGCGGGCGGGCTGGTGGCGGTCCGGGTGCTGCTGGCCGCCGGAGGCGACCGATGAGCGTCGGTGCGGCCGCGACCGATGACCTGGTCTGTGCCGGGCTGACCCGGCTGCTCGCCGAGCGGGGCTGCGCCGCGGAGGTGGTCGCGCTGGGGGTGCGGGACGAACTCCGCGCGACCGTCCGCCCGGAGCGCGGACCGCGGCTGCTGCTCTACGGGCAGCTGGCACTCATCGCACCGGTGCCGCCGGCAGCAGCCTGTGCGACCTGCCTCGCGCGGCGCTGGCAGGCGGTGCGCCACCGCGACCTGCGCGACGCGGTGGAGTTGGGCGGTGACACGGCCGCGGTGGGGCCCTGGCCGTACGCGACCCCGCTCATCGCGGACTTCCTGCACGCGCTGATCGCGGCGCGGGGCATCGCCGAGACCGGACCGGCCAGCACCGGGGCGGGTACGCCGAGCACGGTGTTTCAGGTCGACCTGTCGACCCTGCGGGTGCAGCAGGTGCCACTGCTGCCCGACCCCGAGTGCCCGGGCTGCGGCACCATGGTCGCCGACGCTCCGGAACTGGCGACGATCGAGCTGCCCGCCACCCCGAAGTCGGAGTCAGACCCGTTTCGTGGCCGGGACCTGGATGACTACCCGTTGAACGTCACGGCCTTCGCCAACCCGGTGTGCGGGGCGCTCGGCGGCGGCCTGTGGCAGGACGTGACCTCGCTCTCCACCTCCCCGGCGGTCGGCTCGTTCACCCTGCGTTGTGGCCGCTTCCTACGGGAGACGCTCTACGGTGGGCACGCCGACGGCTACCGACGCAGCGCCCGGATCGCGGTGTTGGAAGGGATGGAACGCGCCGCCGGCCTGCGCCCGCGGGGCAAACGCACCACGGTCACCGCGACCCTGCGGGAGTTGGGCGACGACGCCCTGGACCCACGCGAGTGTGGGCTCTACCCCGACACTGTCTACCAGGCCAATCCGTACCTGCACCGGTTCGACGTGGACCGGCCGATCACGTGGGTCTGGGGCTGGTCCCTGCGGGACCAGCGCACGCTGCTGGTGCCGGAGGTGCTCGCCTACTACCACGCGGCGAGTGTCGAGGAGCGTTTCGTCCAGGAGACCTCGAACGGCTGCGCCTCCGGCGGATCCATGGTGGAGGCGATCTACCACGGCCTGATGGAGGCGATCGAGCGCGACGCCTTCCTGCTGACCTGGTACGGCGGCCGGTCCCTACCGGAGCTCGACCCGGCCAGCATCGACCGGCCACGGACCCGGATGATGGTCGACCGGCTGGCGATGTACGGCTATCGGGCCCGGTTCTTCGACACCCGGACCACCTTCGACATCCCGGTGGTGACCGCGGTGGCCGTCCGCGAGGACGGCGGTCTCGGTACCCTCGCCTTCGGTGGCGGGGCGAGCCTCGACCCGCAGGCCGCGATCACCGCGGCGCTCTGCGAGATCGCCACCGACTCGGTGATGGTGCGAGTTCGCGCCCGCGCCGACGAGGCCCGGTTGCGTCCGATGACGACCGACTTCTCCCGGGTGCAGGGCCTGCACGACCACCCGCTGCTCTACGGCCTGCCGGAGATGGCGCGACACGCCGCCTTCCTGCTCGATCACGGCACCGCACCCGTCTCGATGTCCCAGCTGTACGAGCGGGATCGGCCCGCCCCACCGGTCACCCCCGATCTCCGCGACGACCTCGAACACTGCCTGAAGCAGGTGACCGCGCAGGGCTTCGACGTGATCGCCGTGGACCAGACCACCCCCGAGCAGCGCGAGCTGGGCCTGACGACGGTGAGTGTGCTCGTCCCGGGACTCCTGCCGATCGACTTCGGCTGGCTGCGCCAGCGTGCCCCGCACGCGCGGCGGCTGCGGACCGCGTTCCGCGCCGCCGGGCTTCTCGACCGCGACCTGCGCGACGACGAAATCCACTCCGTTCCCCACCCGTTTCCGTGAGGTGCCGCCATGACGTCCGAGAACCCCGGCCTCGCCCACGCGTACGCGACCGCGATCCTGCATCGCAGCCGTGAACCGATGCCTCCGGCCGACTTCGCGCCGAACTGGGCCGACGCACCCCGCCGCGGCAAGTACTACCCGCAGGCGACCGCCTTCGGGCTGCCCGCCCCGGCCAGCGCCGACGCCGACCTGGACACCGCGCTGCGGGGCCCCGGCGACGCCGACGAGCCGTTCACGCTGCCGCTGCTGGCCGGCCTGCTCCACCACTCGTACGGGCTGCTCGGACGGCGGCTCGGCATCCAGGCCAACTCCGATCTGGGGGTGCTGCCGTCGTACGCGTACGCCAACTGGCACCGAGGCGCCGCCTCCGGTGGAGGTCTCTACCCGTGCAGCGTCTACTGGGTCGCCGGGCCCGGAGCCGGAGTCACCCCGGGCGTCTACTACTACGCGCACGCCCGGCACGCGATGCAGCGGCTGCTCGGCGGCGACGTCAGCGCCCGGGTGAACGCGGCGGTCGCCCCGCCCCGCCCCGCCAGCCAGTTTCTGATCGTCGGGGTGAAGTACTGGCAGAACGCCTTCAAGTACAACAACTTCTCGTACCACGTGGTGTCGATGGACCTGGGTACCCTGCTGCAGTCGTGGCGGCTCTGGGCCGGCGCCCAGGGCCGGCAGATCCGACCCGTGCTCTGGTTCGACCAGGCGGCCGTCGCCGACCTGCTCGGGCTCACCCCCGACGACGAGACGCTCTTCGCCGCCGTACCCCTGACCTGGGCCGCGCCCCCGCCAGCCGCCTCCACGCCCGTCGCCTCCACGCCCGTCGCCTCCGCCGGTCGTGGGGAGCCGCCCACGGTCCGGGTACGGCACCACGACCAGGAGCGGTCGCGGACGCTACTCCACTTCGACGCCCTACGGCGGGTCAGCCGCAGCACCGCCGCGTCGGTTGACCGGCCCGCCACCGGGGCGTTGGCATCCGCCGCCGCCCACCCGGTGCCGCCGGGCGGAACCCGCCGGCCACTGCCCGCCGCCGCGCCGCTGACGCTGCCGGTGGCGGCCGCCCTCACCGCCCGCCGCAGTAGCTTCGGCCGGTTTCTACGGAACCGCCCCCTGGCGGCGGCGCACCTCGCCGCGCTGCTGAAGGCCACCGCCGCCAGCACCGTGCCATCCGAGATCGACGGTCCGGCCGACCGGCCGCTGGCTCGGATCTACGCCTTCGTCAACGCCGTGGCCGCCGTGCCCGCCGGAGGGTACGCGTACGACCCGCAGGAGCACAGCCTCGTCGCCATCACCAGTGGCCCACCCGGGGCGTTCCTGCAACGCAACTACACCCTGGCCAACTACAACCTGGAGCAGGCGGCGGTCGTCCTCGTCGCGACGGTGCGCACGCACGCGGTGCTCGACGCCACCGGCGACCGCGGCTACAACCTCGCCAACGCCACCATCGGCGCGATGGCCCAGACCTTCTACACCGTCGCCGCCGCGCTTGGTCTCGGGGCGGGGGTCGCCCTGGGCTTCGACGGCGTCTCCTACGTCAAGGAGCTGGGACTCACCGGCAGCGACGAGTTCCCGCTGCTCATCATGCTCGCCGGCGAGGAGCGCGGGCAGCTCGGCAACTACCGATACGAGCTGCGGTGAGGCAGGCCGTGCCAGCGCCGGGCCCGCTACCGGACGTGGCCGCCCCCGCCCCCGCCGGCTGGCGTACCGGTGCGTACTTCACCGCCCGGGTCGCCGGTCTTCCCCTCTCGACGGTCGACCTGCTCCGCTCCCCGGCAGCCTGCAGCTGGGCCGACCAGGCGCTGGCCCTGGAGCGTGCGCTGCGCACCGACGGGGCGCAGCTCAGCCAACTCCTGTACGAGCTGGTCAGCGACAATGAGGACGAGTCGGTCCGCCGACGGCTGCTGACACTGCGCCGACAGGTCTTCAACAACACCCTGCCGGCCGCCCCCGGGCCGGCGCTCGCCGCGGTCGAGCAGACCCGAGCGGCGGCCCTGCCGGTCGTTCAGCGCTGGCTCCGGCGACGTGCGGAGCTCGCCCGGCACCAGGACGAGGGCAGCGCGATCCTCGCCGCCGACGTCGCCCAGGCCCGCGCCGAGCTGTGGCGGCTTGCCGACGAGCCACGCCTGCGCGGCGGGCTCCAGCTCGCCTCACCGACCCTCGACGAACAGCTCGCCGCCGGGAGCACACCGGAGCTGACCCGGCCGGCGAACAAACGGACCCGCCGCGTCGAGCGTTCGCTGCTGTCCTACCTGTATCGCACCGCCGGCAAGACCAGCCCGTTCAGCACCTTCACCGCGGTCGCCCTCGGCCGCTTCACCGACACTGGATCCCAGCTCGAGTTCCCCGTCAACGAGCAGTGGCACCAGCACGTACGCCTCAACGTCGTCCTGGTCGCCCGGCTCGCCGAGCTGGTCACCGCCGACCCGCGGCGGCGCGGCGACCTGATGGTGGAGTTGAGCCCGGGGTGGCGCCGCGACGCGGACCGGATCCGCTACGTGCGGCACTGGGTCACCGCCGGCGACGACAGCGCCACGGTCAGCTTCGACTCGGTCCGCGACGGTCTCTTCTTCCTCCGCCGCAGCGGCATCCTGGACGGGCTCACCGCCCTGTTGCAGCAGCGCGGCACGATGCGCTGCGCCGAGCTGGTGGACCGGCTCTGCCGGGACACCGGGGCCGACCGGCCCGATGGCGAGACCTACCTGTCGACGCTGCTGGAGTTGGGAATGCTGCGGCTGGTCGGCCTGGACACCGAGGTGCACGCCACCGACCCGATCCGCGCCCTCGCCGACACGCTGGGGCAGCTGGACCGGCCGTGGGCCGGACAGCTCGTCAACCAACTCCACGAGATCGTGCAGCTGGTCGACGCCTACCGGCAGGGCGACCTCGGTCGGCGTCGCGACCTGCGGCACCGACTGCGGACCGCGGTACGCGCGGTGATGCGCTCTCTCGGCGAGGAGAACCCGACCCTGCCGCAGACGCTGCTGTACGAGGACAGCCGGGTGGCCGGTGAACCGGTCGCCATCGCGGCCCCGCCCTGGCAGCGGTTGGTCGGCGCGGACCTCGCCGCCGTGGAACGGATCCTGCCCGCCTTCGACCAGAACCTGCCGCACCGGATCATGTTCCACGGCTTCTTCCTGGCCCGCTTCGGTGTCGGCGGCCGCTGCGACGACCTGCTGCGGCTCGTCGAGGACTTCCACGACGACCTCTACGACCAGTACTCGTCGTACACGGCGGGGCGCCGCCCGTTCGCCGCGGACGGTAGCTACACGCCAGAGGAGAACTGGCTGGGCCGGCCCGAGATGTCCGCGCTCGACCAGGCCCGACAGCTCTTCGCCAAGCGGGTGGCAGCGCGCGCCGACGCCGACCCCCGGTGCACCGAGCTGTCCCTGCCCGTCGAGCTGTTCGACGAGGTGGGCGCGCTGCTCGGCGCCACCGCCCACCAGGTACACCCGATGGGGCACTTCGTCCAGCTGGCCCTCCGCGAGCCCGACCCGCTGCTGGTGCTCAACCAGTCCTTCGGCGGGCTCTCCTTCCCGTTCAGCCGGTTCACCCACTGCTTCGACGCCGACACCCCCACCCTCGCCGAACGGTTACGGGCCCAGACGGCGGAGCTCACCCCACCGGGCGTGGTCTTCGCCGAGCTGACCGGGGGAGCGGCCACCACCAACCTGAACCTGCACGCCCGGCTCACCGACCACGTGATCGTGTGTCCCGGCGAAACCAGCACCGTCCCGGTCGACCGGCAGCTCACCCTCGACGACCTCTACCTGGCCCACGATCCGGAGACCGACCGGGTCGTCCTGCGCTCGACCCGCCTCGACAAGGAGGTCGTCGCCGTGTACCTGGGCTACCTGGTGCCGATGGCGTTGCCGCAGATCCCGCGTACCCTGCTGCTGCTCTCGCCGGCGTCGCTGGTGCGGCTCGACGTGTGGCGCGGGGTGCCGGCGGCAACCAGCGACGGTGTTACCGTCCGGCCCCGGCTGCGCCTCGGCAACATCGTGCTCAGCCGCCGAAGCTGGTCGGCGCCGGTCCGCGAGATTCCCGACGCGGGTGACCCCGGCACCGACCCGGCGGCGTTCCTGGCCTGGCGTCGGTGGCGGGCCCGGCACGGCCTGCCCGAGCAGGTGTTCGCCACCATCTACCCGGCCCAGTCCGGTCCGCGCACGGCCAACCCGAAGCCGCAGTACGTCGACTTCGGTAGCGCGCTGTCGCTGCAGGCCCTGCGCGCCGCGCTGGCTGATCCGGACGACCGGGTCGTGCTGCGCGAGTTGCTGCCCGCCGCGAGCGAACTGGCTGCCCACAGCGTGCTCGGTGGACACGTCAGCGAGCTGGCCGTGGAGACCTTCCGCGGCCACGCGGAGACCTCTCGTGCCGACGCGGAGACCTCTCGTGCCGACGCGGAGACCTTCCGCTTTCCCGCGCGGCAGACCGTCGCCGCACCACGATCCGGAGGTAGCAGCCGATGACCGCGTCCGCCGCCGCGCCCACCGACGTCGGGGAGACCGCCGCCCGGCGAGGAGAGTGGATCTCGCTGCACATCTTCTACGCGGCCAACCCGCAACCGTTGCTGGTGGACTGCGTGGCGCCGCTCATCCGGGAACTCACCGAAGCGGAGCTGCTCGCCGGCCACTTCTTCATCAACTACTGGCTGGAGGGGCCACACGTGCGGCTGCGGCTACGGCCGCGTACCCCCGCCGACGCGCCGGCCGTGCGGGCGCGCGCCGAGGCGGCGGTCAGCCGGTTCCTCACCACCCGCCCCGCGCTGTACGCGATGGGCACCGGCTACCTGCGGGAGCTCTACGACATCCTCTTCGCGCTGGAGTTCCCCGACGGGCGGCCGGCGGAGCTGGTCGACGCCGCCGGACAGATGCTGCTCAGCCCCAACAACTCATACAGCTACCGGCCCTACGCACCGGAGTACGGCAAGTACGGCGGGCCGGCGGGCATCGAGGTCGCCGAGTGGCACTTCCAGCACTCCAGCGACACCGTGCTGCACGCCATCTCGTCGATGAACCTGCACCTGCGCCCGGTGCTGCTGGGCGCCGCCGCGCAGCTGATGACGGTGCACGCCGGCACCTTCCTGCCTGACCGGGAGCAGCTGGTGGACTTCCTCGACCGGTACCACCACTACTGGCATCAGGCCTTCGCCGGCACCAACCTCATCGGCATCGACGAGTACACCCGAATGTACGACAGCGTCGCCGGTGCGCTCGGCCGTCGCGTACGGCAGATTCTCACCCTCGTCGGGCGAGGCGAGACACAGCGACTCCCCGGCCTCCTGCGCGGGTGGGCCGAGCACACGGCCCAGCTCCGCGAGAAGGTGCTCGCCCTGGCCACCTCCGGCGAGCTGACGGTCAGCGCGTGGAGCGGCGACGACCGGGTCATCACCGACCCGGGGGAGGCCCTCCCGTTCCTGCTATCGCCGTACCTGCACATGACCAACAACCGGCTGCACGCCACCATCCGCGACGAGGCGTACCTCTCCTATCTGCTCGCCCGGGTGCTGCGGGAGTCGGCGGTGTCGTCGTGACGCCTCCGGGCCTGCTGGCCAAACGCCCCCGGCTGCGCGAAGACCTGATCTTCTCGCGGCCCCTGCAGCGCGGCCCCGACACGGTCTATCTGCTCAAGGACCGGCGCTCCGGCCGGGCGTTCGAGATCCCGCCGAAGGAGCAGTTCCTGCTCCGCCGCCTCGACGGCGTCCGATCCCTCGGCGAGGTCGGCACCGAGTACGCCGACGAGTACGGTCGCCGCCTCGGCGACGCGCACTGGACCCGGCTGCTGTGGCTCCTCCACGAGCGGGACCTGCTGGCCGTACCCCCCGCCGGCCCGGCCCCGGCGCCGGGCGACGGCGAGCGGGCGACGGCCGACCCGGGACGCTCCGGCGCGCTGGGATGGTGGGCGCACCGGCTGCGGTTCCTGCTGCGCCCGGCGGTCTTCGCGCTGGTCGCCGTCCTCGTCGTCGCGCTGCTCGTGCTGGTCGGGCTGCGGCTCGGTCCGCTCTGGCAGACCGCCCGCCCGGCCTTCACCGACCCGGTCAGCCTGGTGGCGCTGGTGTTGCTCGCCTGGTCGAGCGCGGCCCTGCACGAGTTCGCGCACGGGGTGGTAGCCGTCCACTTCGGTGCCACCGTCAACCGGATCAACCTGGTCACCCTCACCTGCCGGGTCGAGGACTACCTCTACCTGCCGCGTCGGTCCCAGCAGGTGCTGATCGCGTCGGCCGGTGCGGTAGCCAACGGGCTGGTCCTGCTGCTCGCCGGCGCCGCCCTCATCGTGCTGCCCGGCGCCTTCGCCGACCGGCTACTCAGCGCGTTCGTGCTGGTCGGGGCGGCCCAGACGTTGGTCAACGTCATCGCCCTGCCTCCACTGGACGGCTACAAGGTCCTCAGTCACCTGCTGGACCAGCTGGACCTGGCCCCCGAGAGCCGCCGCTACCTGGCGACCCTTCCCCGGCGCCTGCTGCGCCGGCCCAGCCGCCGTTACCCACGACGGGCCGCGGTCTGCCTCGGGCTCTTTGGCGCCGGGTGGCTGCTGGCGAGCGCCGCCGCCGCCAGTTTGGTGATCGTCTACCTGGGCGCCCTGCTTCGGCCTTCCCTCGGCGCGCTCGCCTACGTTCTGCCGGCCGCCATCGTCGGTCTGACCGTCGCCGGCTGGCTGGCCCGACCCGGTCGGCCCCGCCCGGCGGACCGGATTCCCGCACCACCAACCAGTGAGAACAACCAGTGAAAGGCGAGCCGATGTCATCCATCGACAGTCCGGCGATCGTGCTGGACGCCGTGAGTAAATCGTATGGCGAGGTGCGGGCGGCCGATGAGGTCTCCATCTCGATCGGCCGCGGCGAGTTCTTCGGCCTACTCGGCCCCAACGGTGCCGGCAAGACCACCCTCATCGAGATGATTGAGGGGCTGCGCCTCCCCGACACCGGCACCATCACCGTGCTGGGCATGGCACCAGCGCCGCGCAACCTCGACCTGCTGCCCCGGATCGGCGTGCAGACCCAGCGCTCGGCCTTCTTCACCCGGCTGACCGCCCGCGAGCACCTGGTGACCGTCGCCGCCCTCTACGGCCTCCCGCCAGCCACCGCCGAGAAGGCGCTGGACCTGGTCGGGCTGACCGATTCCGGGGACGTCCGGGTCACCAAGATCTCCGGCGGTCAGCGCCAGCGCCTCGCCATCGCCTCCACGCTCGTCCACGACCCCGAGGTGGTATTCCTGGACGAACCCACCGCCGCGCTGGACCCGGAGGCCCGCCGCGACCTGGGCCAGATGCTGCGCCACCTGAAGGCGATCGGCAAGACCATCGTCTACACCACCCACCACCTGGACGAGGCGCAGACCCTCTGCGACCGGGTCGCGATCCTCTCCGCCGGGCGCGTCCTCGCGCTCGACAGCCCCCGCGAGCTGATCGCCCGCTCCGGCATCGGTACCCGACTGGTCGTCCCCGCCGGCCGGCTCAGCCCGGAACAGGCCGGCACCCTCGACGGCGTCAACGGGGTCGCCGTCGAGGACGGCATGCTCGTGCTGCGGACCGCGCACACGGCCCGGGTGCTCGCCGCCCTCGACGGTGAAGCCGATCTGGACGACGTGGAGACCCGGCCGGCCACCCTGGAAGAGGTCTACCTCGAGCTGATCGGAGCGCCGCAGGCATGAGCGCATACGCCGCACTCTCCCGAGCCGTCTACAAGGCGGCCGTCCGGGACGCCACGACGGTCTTCTTCACCTTCGCCTTTCCGCTGATCTTCCTGGTCATCTTCGCGCTGATCTTCCGCAACCAGGAGGTCGCCGACACCGGCCGCGGATACGTCGACTACATCGCCCCGGGCGTACTCTCCTGGGGCCTGGCCAACGCCGCCCTCTTCGGCGTCGCCTTCACCCTGATGCAGTGGCGCAACGACGACCTGCTGCGGATCATCCGACTCTCCCCAACCAGCATCTGGTCGGTGATCGGCTCCCGCTACGTGGTCGCGTTGGGCATCGGGGCGGCACAGTGCGTGCTCTTCGTCGGCGTCGCCATGCTGCCGGTCTTCGGCATGCGCCCGGACCAGACCTGGCCGCTCGCCATCCCGATCATGCTGCTCGCGGTGACCGCCTTCCTCGCCCTCGGCCTGATCGTCGGATCCGCGGCCAACACCCCGGAGGCGGTCGCCGCGATCGCCAACTGCGTCGTGGTGCCGATGGCCTTCCTCTCCGGCTCGTTCTACCCGCTCGAACTGATGCCGGACTGGCTACAGGAGGTCTCCCGGATACTGCCGATGCGCTACGTCAACGACGGCATCACGTACGCCTTCACCGGCTTCGGCACCATGACCGACTACCTGGTCTCGTGCGCCGCACTGGTCGTCTTCACCGCCGTGTTCGCTGTCGTCGGAGTGCGGACCTTCCGCTGGAGCAACGACTCATGACCGGCACCGCGGCGGCAGCGCACCCCACCCCCCTCGCCGCCGCCGCGGCCCAACTCCGACAGCACCTGCGCCACCGTTGGCTGGCCCAGCCGACCGGTGCCGCCGACGCCCCGAGGGCCCGGCGAGCCGGAGGGGCGCCGCGGGTGGTGACGCTGGGCGACGCCCCCGCGCCCGCCGTGGCCGACCCGGACCGGTGCGCCGCCACCGTGCACCTCACCGCCGCCACCGTGCTGATCGGACCCTTCGGTGGCACGGCCGGCCGGGCCTGCGGGCACTGCCTGGCCATCCGGTGGCAGCGGCTGCGCAGCCGCAGCCAACGCGACGCCCTGGAGGTCGGTGACCGGACAACCGCGGTCGGCCCGTGGCCGCAGCTGACCGGCTACCAGCTCGACGCCGCCTGGGAGCTATACCGCGTCAGCCACACCGGCCCACCACTGCCGCCGCCACCAAGCTGGGACCGGCACAGCATCCCGCTGCCCCGGGTCAGCCAGCTCGACCTGGCCAGCCTGCGGGTCCGCACCTACCCGCTGCTGGCCGAGCCGTGCTGCCCCAGCTGCGCCTCGCAACGACCCGACAGCCCCGAGCGCCCCGGCCCGCTGGTGCTCGCGCGCCGACCCCGGCCCAAGCCGCGCCCCGACACGTACCGGCTGCATACCCCCGACGACTATCCGCTGCCAGCGGCCGCGCTGGTCAACCCGGTCTGCGGCGCACTCGGTGCGGGTACCGCGCTCACCATCACGTCACCGACCACCGCACCGGTGACCGGCAGCGTCTTCATCCGCGGCTACGGCGGACTGCTGGACGTCTCCTGGAGCGGCCAGTCCAGCGGCTACGACGCGAGCCGCGCGCTGGCCCACCTCGAAGGGCTGGAGCGCTACGCGGGGACCCATCGACGGCGTAACGTCACCCCGGTCCTCGCCGCCTACGCCGATCTCGGCCCGGAGGCGTTGCACCCGGACCGTTGCGGCCGGCACCCCGACGAGGTGTATGACACCGACCCGATCCTGCGCCGATTCGACCCACAACGACCGATCCCCTGGGTGTGGGGCCAGAACCTGCACACCGGCAGGCCCGTACTGGTGCCGCGCCGGCTGTGCTTCTACAGCTCGCCCGCCGCCGACGACACCTTCGTCCTCTCCTCCTCCAGCGGCTGCGCCACCGGCAGCTGCCTGGCCGAGGCCGTCCTGTTCGGCCTGTTGGAGCTGATCGAGCGGGACGCGTTCCTGCTCGCCTGGTACGGCAACCTGGCCCTGCCCCGGATCGACCTCGACACCTGCCCGCCGGTCGTGCGTGCGATGGTCGACCGGGCCGAGCTGCAGGGCTACCGGCTCTACGCCTTCGACAACCGGATCGACCTCGACGTACCCGTGGTCACCAGCCTCGCCGTCCGCCACGACGGCGGCCCCGGCCTGCTGTCCTTCGCCGCCGCCGCCCACCTCGACCCGCGGCAGGCGGTCACCGGCGCGCTCGCCGAGGCGCTCACCTACATCCCGCACCAGCCCACCACCGTGCGCCGGCGCCGGGCCGAGCTGGAACGGATGGCCGACGACTACACCCTCGTCCGCCGGCTGCCCGACCACGCGGCGCTCTTCGGCCTACCCCGGATGGCGGGGCACGCCGGAAGCTACCTCGACGACCGTGGCACGCTCCCCGTCGCGCAGCTCTTCGCCGGCTACCGACCCCCCGGCACGCCGGATCTCCGCGACGACCTGCGCCGGGTGCTCGACCTGCTGGCTGCGCGCGGACTTGAGGCGATCATGGTGGACCAGACCACACCAGAACAGGAGGCGGTCGGACTCCGCTCGGTCTGCACGATCGTGCCCGGCCTGCTTCCGATCGACTTCGGCTGGATCCGGCAGCGGGCTCCGCACCAGCCGCGGCTACGGACCGCGCCCGCGGTGGCGGGCCTCACCGACGCCGAACTGACCGACATCGACCTCCGCCTGGTGCCGCACCCCTTCCCGTAACGGCCACGGCGCACCCGTCAGAAAGCGACCGCTCGTGCCGACCTTTCGACGTTTCACTGCCACAACTATTGTGGATCATTCGACCTCTCGGTGCCGAACGGGTTGTCGATGACGTACCGCCAGCAGCCGTCCGGTCCTCGCCGTGCCACGTCGGTAGCCGTGCCCTCCAGGTGCACATGCTTCCCGTCGGGGCCCTGGCCGTCTATGGTCCAGTCGACGATCAACAGGGCGATGTCGTCGGCTACGTACACATGCCGTGGGCGAACGTCGATTGGTAGCCCCAGGCCGAGGAATTGTTGATTGGCCGCAGCCCGGGCGGCGCCGGTGACAGGTTGGCCCGGCGTGGCGACAAAGACGCCGTCCGGTTCGTAAACCTGCTCAACAGCACCGACGTCCCCGGAGTTGAAGGCTCGAGCGAAGACCAGCGGGTGTTGGCTGGCATTGTCGGTGAGAGCGACAATGACAGGGTGGTTGGTGGAGTCAGTTGGCATACGGTCAGTCAAACCGAGCCCGTCGCAGGTAACCAAACGGTGAGCAACGGCTGGGATCGTGACCTCGTTCTAGACACCCGAGGTGAAACAAGACATCCGGAGCCGACCTGCCCGGTGGAGGTGGCCCTCGCTGCCGTCGCCGGCCGATGGACGACGCTGCTCCTACGAGAACTGATGCACGGGCCCCGTTCCTTCAGTCAGCTTCGGGTCGCACTGCCCAGGCTGAGCGCAAAGGTCTTGAGTGAGCGGCTCGCCACGCTGACGCGGGCCGACCTGGTCGAGTGCGAGCGCCAAAAGGGCTTCCCCTCTCATGTCATCTACCAACTCACCCCAGTCGGCCGGACCCTCAAGCCACTCCTGATCGAGCTGTACCGGACTGGCGACGCGCTCCTCCGGGAGAGGGCGGCCTGGGGTAATCGGTCCGTTTCAGGGCGAGGGTGAACACTCCGGGGTCCGTCCTCGGCCAGGGCGTGGCGGTTGACCATGCGCTTGAATTCGCGCGGACCCGGCCGAAAGATCTTCAACCGGCGCAAGTAAGAGATAATCTCAAACGATCTCGGTGGGGTCGGTGAGCCAGACCTGCTGCCCGACGGGGGTGACGGTCACACCGATGTGCGGGCGGTGGGGTTTGCCATGCGCGCTCCACCGGCTGTAGAGGTCCTCCACCGCGGTCCACAGCCGCCGTGGGCCGCCCTGTTCCACCATGCGGGTGGAGATGTCGTGGTACGCCCACGAACCATCCGGGTGGACGAGCCACTGCACCGGGCCGTCCGGGCGGTCGATGTCGAGGCGGGCCACACCCGGCAAGTGCAGCGCCACCAGCGCGGTCCACGCCTCGCCGTCGTCGGCCAGCGGGCCGGGTAGGTGGGTCTCGTGCCGGTCCCCGGTGGCCTGGGAAGCGGCGCGGACGAGCGCCGAGGTTCGCACGGTGGGGCAGGAGCGCAGCGGCATGAACGAGCCGAGTCGTCGAGCAGGTGCCCGCTGGCCGCGCCGGTCTCGTCCACGGTCAGCCGCAGCAGCAGCCCACCGCCGATCTCGCGGTGCAGGCTGGTCAGGATCACCCCGCCGGGGCGGGTCTGTGCGAGCCAGCCCGCCGGCACCTGTGGCACCGAACAGGCGGCGATGATCCGGTCGTACGGGGCGTTGCCGGGGTGACCTGCCGCGCCGTCGGTGGCGGCCACCGTGGGGGCGTAGCCGACAGCGGCCAACGACCGCCGCGCCCGCCGCACCAGCCCGGCATCGATATCGACGGTGGTGACCAGCGGCGAGCCGAGCCGGTGCGCGAGGAGTGCCGCGTTGTACCCGGTGCCGGTGCCGACCTCCAACACCCGGTGCCCGTCGGTCACGTCGAGTGCGTCCAGCATGACCGCCATGAGAGCCGGTTGGGTGCTGGAGCAGGTCGGCACGCCGTCGATCGGGCCGTGGCGCCGGGACTCGTCCCAGCGGGCGTCGTCGCCGTCGAGTTGGGTGGGGAGCACGCGGTCGGAGTAGATCAGCTCCAGCGCCCCTGGATCGTTCGCGTCGACCGCTTCATACCGGCTGCGGTCCGGGGTCTGGCGGAAGAAGCGGGGCAGGAACAGGTGGCGGGGCACAGCGGCAAAAGCCGCCCGCCACGCCTCGGTGAGCCGGCCGTGGCCGGTCAGCTCGTGCACGAGCCGGTTGCGCGTCCGTTCGGCGGTGGCCGTCATCGTGTCTCCTTGGTCAGAGCATCGGCTATCGCGGCGGAGATGGGCAGCCCGGTGGCGTCTTGCAGCCACGCCCACTGCCCATTTGGGTTGATCTCCAGGAAAATCCATTCGTCCTGCGGGGTAGGCGTACAGCGAAGTACACCTTGTCAACGACTGTCAGCCGCACCTCGTATGCCTTCTCCACCTGCTGTTGGAACAGGTGCGCGGTCCCGGAAACCGTGTGGTCTATTTCCTCGGCGTGCACCCGGTTGGTGTAGACCAGCTTTGCGGTGCCGGCCTCGGTTAGCACACCGGAGCCGAGCGGTTTGACGACCGCGCCGTCGTGCTCGCGCACGAATCGCTCGGCCGCCGCCGGCTCATTCGTGATCAATGTCGGGGGCACGGACAGCCCGGCCGAGCCAGCGGCGGCGAGCTGGGACGGCTTGTACTCGGCGCGGGCGATGTCATGTGGGTGGTTGAGCCACCTTGGGTGCGCGGCGAGCACCCGCCCAGGCCCATGCGGGCCTCGCGGGCAGCCCAGCGGCGTTCTTCGTCGGTCAGGTGCGCCGGAAGCGCGAACGCCGTCGGGCGCCGGTAGTAGGCGCACCCGAGGTTGTGCAGCAGGGTGCGGCGGCTGGGGAGGCGAAGGCTGCCGCGCCAGCCTTCGCCCCACCGCGCGACGAGCGTCAACCGCTGCGGGAAGTCGCCGGGGTCGCACCGGAACACCGGCACGTCCCGTGCTGCCAGCTCCGCCACCACATAGTCGGCGGTTACGTCGTACGGCTGGGTCAGCACCAACACCGTGCGCTCGTCGCCCACCGGTTCAGTCCTCGGTGTGGTCGGTGTCGGAATCCATGCTCTCGTGCCCGTCCGAGGTCCGGGTGCTGGTTGCCCCGGTCGAGTGCTTGCCCAGGACCGGGGTTCCCGTGGGGTCGACCGACAGCTGTCGGTCCGGGTCGTAGCGAACCGTGGTCAGGTTCACCGGGATCGGCCGTGCTGGCACGGTGGCGAAGCGGAGCGCGAACGGACGCCGGTCGGTGGGGCTCGGCTGCACGTCGTCGTCGCTGCCAACAGCATCCAGCGGGCGACCCAGGGGAATTGGTTGATCGGGGCAGCGCCACACTTCCCCGATGGACGCCGTGGAGTTGACCCCGACGCAGCGTCATGGTTTGCGATGGTCGTATGAGCAAGGTGTCGTGGGCCTATTTGGCCTCCTACGTCCTATCCATGCTGGGTAACTCCATTGCTGGGGTGGTTCTGCCGTTGCTGGTTCTGCAGACCACCGGCAGTGTGCTCGCCACCGGTGCGGTCGCCGTCGCCTCGGCGCTGCCCGCAGCCGTCGCGGGGCTGGTCATGGGCGTGGTGATCGACCGGATCAACCGGCGTACGGCCGCCGTACTCACCGATGTGATCTCCGCGCTCTCGATTGCCGCGCTGCCCGTGGTCGACGCTGCCGTCGGGCTCGCGCTCGGCTGGTTCGTGCTGTTCGCGGTGATTGGCTCGTTCGGCGACGTGCCGGGACTGACCGCCCGGGAAGCGATGATCCCGGGCGTCATCCGGATCGGGCGGACGAGCGCCGAGCGGTTGCTGGGACTACGCGAGGCGCTCGGCGCAATGGTCATGCTGATCGGGCCGGCGCTCGGGGCGGTGCTGGTCGCGGCGTTCGACGGAGTCGCCGTGCTGTGGGTGACCGCGGCGACCTCGGCCTCGGCCGCGGCGGTCACGATGCTCATCCCGCGCGAGGCCGGCGTGGTCCCGGCTGCGGTGATCCCGGCAGACGGGGCCGTGCCGCAGCGGGTGGTGCTGCGCGACGGCTGGCATACCCTGCGCCGTTCGCCGTTCCTGCTGACCACCACCCTGATCAGTGCCGGCCTGGTGGTGGTTCTGGCCGGCTTCCAGGCGCTGGTCCTGCCGGTATACTTCACCCTGCAGCAGCGGCCTGAGCTGCTCGGACTGGTGCTCAGCTCGCTCGCTGTCGGACTGCTGATCGGCGGCGGGACGTACGCCGCGGCGGGCAGCCGGGGTCGGCGGCGTACCTGGTTCCTGACCGGATTGCTGATCATGATTGCCGGCTTCAGCGCTATGGCGACGCTGGCGAGCCCGTGGATCGTGCTCGGCGCTGCGGCCCTGGTCGGGCTCGGCAACGGGCTGTTCGGCAGCCTGATCGGTGTGCTCATGGTCGAGCGAATTCCGGACGCGATGCGCGGTCGGGTGATGAGCCTCCAGAACTCGCTGCTCACCCTCGCCCCGGCACTCGGCATGGGCGGCGCAGCGCTGCTGGTCGCGGAGTTCAGCGCTCGCACCGGCGCGATCGTCCTCGCCCTCATCTGGCTCATCACCGGCGTCGCCGCGATCGGCGCACGGGCACTGCGCGACCTGGATCCAAGGCCGGCACCCGAGGCCGAACTAGTAAGTTGACCTGGAGGAACGGATGAACAGCGGCGAAATCGCCCGGCTGGCCGGAGTCAGCGTCCGCACCCTGCGGCACTACCACCAGGTTGGGGTCCTTCCCGAGCCGGCACGGCGGGCGAACGGCTATCGCGAGTACACGGTGCGCGACCTGGTGCTGCTGCTGCGCATCCGGCGGCTGGCCGAGGTCGGCATCCCCCTGGACGAAATTCCGCCGATACTGGGGGCCGGCGGCCGGGCCCACGCTGTCCTCGACGAGCTCGACCGCGCACTGGCCGACCAGATCGATCGGCTCACCGCCCGCCGCGAGGTGATCGCCCAGCTTCGCGCCGCCGGAGCCGCCGCGGACACGCCGTCGGAACTGGCCGGCCTGCTCGCGAGCATCGGCAGCAGCGGCGGTCCGGACCTGCCGCCAGAGCTACTCAAACACGACCGCGAAGTGATCTTGTTGCTGCACCACCTCCTGGACAACAAGGGCCGGGCCGAGTTGATCGGGCTGCTCCGTCAGGCCACGGCTCCGGACGTGCTGGCGGCCACCACCGCGCTGGCCGCCCGGTTCGCCGCGCTCGGGCCGGACACCGGCGATGAGGAGATCGACCGGCTGGTCGTCGACTACCACCTCGCCTTGGGCCAGCTGAGCGTCGACGGGTGGACGGAGTTGGATCCGCGGACCCGTGCGTTGCTCATGTCGTACCAGGAGATGGCTTTCAACGACGCCCAGCGTGAGCTTCTCGCCCGGCTGGCCAATGTCGATCAGCCGTGAACGACTGCGCGACATGCCCGCCCCAACACCGGGAGGGTAAACGGTCCAGCCGAACCCGACGACGAGGAATCAAACTCCCTCAGTTATCGAGGACATCGGTTCGGCGTATACCGATGACGAGTGGCGCTGCTGTTGCAGGTCTTCGAGGAACGCCCTACATGGTGGGTAGTTGACCTGGACCTCGACGGTTTGGGCGTCGGCGGGGGCGGGAGGTCCGCGGTGGGCGGGGAGACCTCCGCGCTGATCTTGTGTGAGGTCCTGCACCCTTCCCGCGGCGTGACGGGGCCGTACCCACTGTATGGCCAAGGGTGATGAGGGTTTGGGCAGGGCTGAGTGGCAGCGCGGGTAGCGGGGCGTCTGGGAGGCGGCGTCGCAGCCTTCGTCTCCAGATAGGACAAATTGGGCTATGCCAGCCCACAGTGGAGGTTGTTGCGATCTAAATATTCCTATTCGATACGCTGTCGGGGCTTTTGTTCGCGATTGAGCGTGACAGGGAGAAGTGTGTGAAGTCATTCCTGCGGCTGTCCGTGGCGGCCAGCCTGACCCTCGCGCTGATAGCCTCCGGGTCGTCAGGTGCCACGGCTGGGCAGAGTGCGACTGACCTGGCCGAGCCGGTCAGAATTGGTTTCGAAGTCCGTAACGGCCAGCCGGTCACCGCGAGCGGTGAGAAGGTCACTGACTACTGGACCCCGGAGCGGATGGCCGCCGCTGTCCCTATCGCCGGGCCGGCCTCAAATGGGACCTCCGGCGAGCGCGCCGTGGCTAGCGCGGAAGGCTACACGCTTACCGTGGGTAAGATCTTCTATACCCTGCCAGGCGGTGGTGATAGTTGGTGCTCGGCCAGCGCGGTGGACAGCCCAAAGAAGCGACTCGTCCTCACCGCCGCGCACTGCGTGTTGAAGGAGAGTGGGTGGGTCTTCAACATTGCGTTCGTGCCGGGATACGAAAACGGCGAGGCGCCGCTGGGTATGTTCGCCGCCACTAACGTCACGGTCAGCCCTAGCTATATTCACGAGGTCCCAGATTATGGCTTTGACCTGGCCGTCCTTACAATGGCAAATGGTGATGTCGAGGATCGTCCGGTCGGCCGCGTCGTTAACCCCTTCCCGGTTGAATGGAACACGGGCTACGAGCACGACAACGTAACCCCTATTGGCTACCCGCAAAATGTTAATGGCGGCAAGATTCAACATCACTACGAGGAGGTTTCAACCCAAGAAAGTCCCCATGACAACATGATCTGGGGGGACTTTCCTGCATATCATGGTGCCAGTGGTGGCCCCTGGGTCAGGAATTTCAACGGTGACGGCAACGGCACCATCATAAGTATCAACAGCCTCGCCGACGGTCACGGGCCGCACCTTGGCGATGAGCTTAAAGCGGTCTTCGATTGGGCGGAGAATTTCGCGCCCGAATAGGATGCCCGAGCATGTGATGTCGGGCTGCACTTTTCGGATGGCCGACATCCCCAGGGCTCCGGCAAAGTAGCGATATGACCATGGAACGCCCTTCATGGTGGGTAGTTGACGTGGACCTCTACGGCTTTGGCGTCGGTGGGGCGGGAGGTTCGCGGTGGTCGGGGACACCCTTCTCGCTGATCTTGTGGGAGGTCTTGAACGGCCTGTACGACGATCTCGGCCTGGACAGCCTCGGCGATGACGCGTTCGGGCGTTGGTTCTGGCCGGGTAGTTGAGCAGACCAGTAAGGCGGACGCCGTGCGGGGTGCTGACGGAGATAGGGATCGTCTCGCTGCGTCGGGTGGCGTTTGGGCAGGGCTGAGTGGCAGCGCGGGTAGCGGGGCGTCTGGGAGGCGGCGTCGCGGCCTTCGTCTCCAGATAGGACAAATTGGGTTATGTCAGCCCACAGTGGAGGTGTTGCTGCGATCTAAATATTCCTATTCGATACGCTGTCGGCGCTTTTGTTCGCGATTGAGTGTGACAGGGAGAAGTGTGTGAAGTCATTCCTGCGGCTGTCCGTGGCGGCCAGCCTGACCCTCGCGCTGATAGCCTCCGGGTCGTCAGGTGCCACGGCTGGGCAGAGTGCGACTGGCCTGGCCGAGCCGGTCAGAATTGGTTTCGAAGTCCGTAACGGCCAGCCGGTCACCGCGAGCGGTGAGAAGGTCACTGACTATTGGACCCCGGAGCGGATGGCCGCCGCTGTCCCTATCGCCGGGCCGGCCTCAAATGGGACCTCCGACGAGCGCGCCGTGGCTAGCGCGGAAGGCTACACGCTTTCCGTAGGTAATGTCTACCTTACCTCGGCAAGCGGTCGTGATGTTAGGTGCTCGGGGGGCGCGGTGGACAGCCCAAAGAAGCGACTCGTCCTCACCGCCGCGCACTGCGTGCGTGGGGAGGAAGGCTTCGCCTCCAACATTGTGTTCGCGCCGGGTATCCGAGACGGCGTGTCGCCGGTGGGTGAATTCGCCGCCACTAGCGTCGTAGTCAGCCCTAACTGGTATATCGAGGCCCCCGATTTCAACTACGCCTACGACCTGGCCGTTCTCACCATGGCGAACGGTGATGTCGAGGATCGTCCGGTCGGCCGTGTCGTTGAACCCTTCGCGATTGAATGGAACACGGGCTACGAGCACGACAACGTAACCGGGATGGGGTATCCGGGAAATCCCGATGCCGGTGGGAACCAACATCACTACGAAGAGGTTTCAACCGAAAGAGGGGAATGTCCCGACCATTTGGAGGGTGAGTGTGACGTTGACAACATGGTCTTGGGGGACTTTTATTGCTTCTCCGGTTCCAGTGGTGGCCCCTGGGTCAGGAACTTCAACGGTGAGGGCAGCGGCACCATCATATCTGTCATCAGTTTAGGGGCAGAGGGATTTCCTTGTTACGGGCCGTACCTTGACGATGAGCTCAAGGCGGTCTTCGATTGGGCGGAGAGCTTCTCTCCGGAATAGGCCGCCCCGGCATGCGACGTCGGGCCACCCTTTTCCGGATGGCCCGGCGTCGTACTGCCGTTGCTCAGGCCGAGCAACTGGTGGTGGAGGTGGTGCTGCTGCAGGTCGAGGTGGTGGCCGACGAGGAGCAGGAGGCGAGGATCGCCTCGGACGCGTCGGCGTAGTCGGAGATCGCGAAGGTCTCCGACTCCAGCTCCATAATCTCCTCGGCGAGGGCGTTGAGGTCGGTGTCGTGCTCCATGGTGACTCCTCCCGGTCGGTGGCCGGCCGGCTGGTCCGGTCGGCCCACCGCAAGCACACCCCAGGGCGCTTACCGATCGCGTGGTGCCGCTGTCACACATCTCTGTCGCCCGATGTCAGTGGAATGACAGCGGCGTCGGCTTGGCTCACCTCATGGCGTTCGTAGCAGCCGATGCCGCCGATCTGGCCGGCCCGCCGGTCGGCCGGGAGATCGTTGCCGCCGCGGCCCGGCTCTACCGCGACCTGCATGCGCATCCGGAGCTCTCCGGGGCGGAGGAGCGCACCGCAGCCCGCTTCGCGGCTGCGCTACGCGGGGTGGGATACCAGGTCACGACCGGAGTCGGTGGGCATGGCGTGGTCGGCGTCCTCCGCAACGGGGCCGGCCCGACCGTCCTGATCCGGGCAGAGCTCGACGCGCTTCCGGTCGCCGAGGAGACCGGTCTGCCGTACGCCAGCACCGCTACCGGCGTCGCCGCCGACGGCCGGACCGTACCGGTCATGCACGCCTGCGGACACGACCTGCACCTGGCCGCGGCGGCCGGCGCCGCTGCCCACCTGGCCCAGGGCCGGGACGGCTGGCGGGGGACGCTACTGATCCTGGGGCAGCCGGCCGAGGAGACCCTGCACGGGGCGGCGGCCCTGATCGCCGACGGCCTCTACGAGCGGTTCGGCCGACCCGACCTGCTCCTGGCCCAGCATGCCGCACCGCTACCGGCGGGAATGGTCGCCCACGGCGCCGGCGCGATGACAGCCGGCTGTATCACTGTGGACGTCACCCTACCCGGACGGGGCGGGCACGCGGCCACCCCGCATCTCTGTGTGGACCCGGTGGTGCTCGCCGCGAACATCGTCGTGCAGTTGCAGGCGCTGGTAGCCCGCCAGGTCAACCCGGCCGATCAGGTGGCGCTCACCGTCGGAACGCTGCGCGCCGGGCACCATGCGGGAGTCATCGCCGACGAGGCCGCCCTCGGGCTGACGATTCGGGCGTTGCGTGCGCAGACCCTGGACCGGGTGCTGGACAGCGTGACCCGAATCGTCGAGGCCGCCTGTACGGCCGCCGGCAGCCCGCGCGAGCCGACGGTACGTGTCGTTTCGCGTACCCCCGCCTATGTGGGGGATCCGGGGGTGACCGCCCGGGTACGGGACGCTCACGTGGGCGTGTTCGGGTCGGAGCGGGTGGGCTGGTGGCCACCGTCCCTGGCGGCGGAGGATTTTCCGCTGCTGGCCGCCGGGGGGATACCGAGTAGCTACTGGATGCTCGGCACGGTGGGGCCACGACAGTGGCGGAGGGCGCCCGGGGTCAACGCGGCCGAGAAGCTGGGCAACCTGCCGACGAATCACAGCCCGGCCTTCGCTCCCAGCGTCGAGCTGGCGTTGCCGACCGGGGTGACGGCCCTGGTGGCTGCGGCCCGACCGCTGCTCGCCACCGGCTGACCAGCAACCCACGTCAGCGTGGGTGGGGTGTGGATCGGCGTCGGTGGGTTAGCTGGATGAGGATGGCGCCGGTGACGATGAGCAGGCTGGCGGCGCCGATGGTGGTGGGCAGGTCGGGGCCGGTGATGGGGAGGTCGGGATCGTCGGTTGGTGGGTGGATGGTGATGCTGGTGGAGATGGACTCGCTGTCGGGGCAGATGTTGGTGCTGGTGTAGCCGGCGGTGAGGGTGTGGGTGCCGGCGGGCAGAGTGGTGGTGTGGGTGGCGGTGGCACCGGTGGTCAGGGGCTCGGTGGCGAGGGCGGTGGTGTCGGTGCGGAAGGTGACGGTGCCGGTGGGGGGCTCGCTGGTGCAGGTGACGGTGGCGGTGAGGGTGACCTCCTGACCCGCCGTCGGGCTCGGTGGCGTCACCTGCAGCGCGGTGGTGGACGTCGGTGGCGCGGCCAGGGCCAGGCTGTGGCCGAAACCGCCGACGACGGTGGTGCTCACCGGCAGGTCAACCGCCTGGGGAGTGGTGCGGTTGGTGGTGCTCCCGTCGCCCAGCTGGCCATCGTCATTGATGCCCCACGCAAGGGCGGCGCCGGTGGCGGTGACCCCCAGACTGTGGGAGCGGCCAACGGCGATGGCGGTGATCGTGGTGCCGGGGGTAAGGTTGACAGTCACGAATGTGTTGCTGCTGGTGTTGGTGCCGTCGCCGAGCTGACCGTAGAGGTTGTCACCGGCGGCGAGGGCGGTGCCGGCGGAGGTGACTGCCAGGCTGTGGAAGCGGCCGGCGGCGACGGCGGTGAACGCCGTGCCCGTGGGCGGACTTACGGTCACGGGTGTGTTGCTGCTGGTGTTGGTGCCGTCGCCGAGCTGACCATGGACGTTGTCGCCCCAGCTGAGGGCGGTGCCGGCGGAGGTGATCGCCAAGCTGTGGTCCTCGCCGGCGGCGATGGCGGTGACGGTGGTTCCCGGGGGCAGCTTCACCGCCACCGGCTTGGTGGTGTCGTCGGTGGTGCCGTCGCCGAGCTGACCACGGAAGTTGTCGCCCCAGGCGAGGACGGTGCCGGCGGAGGTGATCGCCAGGCTGTGGGAGCGGCCGGCGGCGATGGCGGTAACCGTGCTGCTCGGGGGGAGGCTCACCGCCACGGGAGCGGTGCGGCTGGTTTTGGTCTTGTCGCCCAACTGGCCGAAGCGGTTTCTGCCCCAGCCGAGGACGGTGCCGGTGGACGTCAACGCCAGGCTGTGATTGTCGCCAGTGGCGATGCCGGTGACGGTGGTGCCGGGGGGAAGACTCACGGGAACGGGTGTGCCACGGTCGGCGCGAGTCCCGTCCCCCAGCTGACCGTACAGATTGTCACCCCAGGCGAGGATGGTGTCCGACGCGGCGGTGGACGGTGACAGCGTGTTCTGGGCGGCTGTGGGCGACACGGCGATCGCGGGCGACACGGCGTTCGCGGGCGACACGGCGATCGCCTGCGTCCCTGCTACCGCCGTCGTGAGCAGACACCATCCGGCGATGGCCCATCGCGTCCAGCGCGCGCCGACATCATGGACCGACCACTGGCCGAGTTTCCGCATCGCTCCCACCTTCAAATGGACGAGAGCCGCTAACAGGACAGGCGCTATTGTCGACCAGCTATCCATTCTGTTCGCGGAGAAATGCCGCAGCCACGGTGACCAAGACTGATGGCTGAGGTCAGGGCCGGGCGCCGGAGTCGCGGCGGATCACGCTGCCCCGCACGATGATCTCCAACACCGGAGTGGCCGGCGGGAAGACCGCCTCCAGCCGACCACGACAGCCGCTCCCCGACGACGGCTGCGTCATGCCGGTGAGCGCGGCCAACGCTGTGCTGTTCGCGGCCTCAGCGCGTTGCTCCGCCGCACCTTTCCCAGTCCTGCCGCCACTGCCGTTCATCGGGTTCGCCGGCGGCGGCCACCAGCGCCTCCAGCACGCCGATCAGCCCGACGTCGGGCGCGGCGCCGGTCACCGCGACCAGCCGCCGGATCTCGGCGCTACGGCGTTGAACGACCTCGCCGACCAGGTCTCGACCGGCGACGGTCAGGCTGAGCCAGGACACCCGGCGGTCGCTCTCGCCGGCCCGTCGGGCCACCAGCCCCCGTCGGACCAGACGATCACAGGCGCGGGTGACGGTGGAGGGATGGACGTGCAGGCTGGTGGCGAGGTCAACGACCCGGACCGGCCCCTGGGAGATGAGAAGGACCAAGATTCGGTACTGCGACATCGTGAGGTCGACATCGAGAGCGTCGAGTGTGCGGACGGTGACGCCGACCAGCGAGCGGCACAGCGCTGCCAGCGCGTCTACCAGGGGTTCGTCTACCTGAGGCTCGTCCACCGCCGTCGACGACCCCGTTGGCTCCACGTAGAGTCGCATCGGCCCATAGTTGCACGGACACGCGCACCACGGTCGGGGGGCGATCATGGAAGACACCGGCTCCATCAGCCGGCGGGAGCAGCGGGCCGCGAGCTGGGAGCGCGTGACTGCGCTGCCGCTGACCGTTTTCTCCCTGGTGTTCCTGGCCGCATATGCTGCGCCGATCCTGGATCCGCAGCTCAGCTCGGCGTGGATCACGGTCTGTCAGGTGACCACGTTCACCACGTGGCTGGTGTTCTGGCTCGACATGGCTGTCCGATTCATCCTGCACACGCAGCGGCGACGCTTCCTCCGGGAGCACCTGTTCGACCTCGCCGTCCTGCTCCTGCCGATGCTCCGTCCGCTGCGGGCGCTGCGGTTGGTGACGGTGGTGCTCTCGCTCAGCCGGCGCACCGAGGCATGGGTTCGCGGCCGGCTCGGCATCTACGTGGCCGCGACGACCGTGTTGCTGGTGGGGGTGGCCTCCCTGGCGGTCCTGGACGCCGAGCGGGCGGCTCCCGACCCGTCCATCACCAACTACGGCGATGCCCTCTGGTGGGCGGCCGTGACCATCACGACTGTCGGCTACGGCGATTTCTATCCGGTCACCCCGGAAGGGCGGCTGGTGGCGGTCGGCCTGATGATCGGTGGCATCGGCCTGATCGGTTTCGTGACCGGCTCGCTGGCCACCTGGATCGTTGACCGGGTGACCGGTCGGGACCGGCACCCGGCAGCGACCGCCGAGGACGTCGCGGCGCTGCGCCAGGAGATCGCGGCGCTGCGCCAGCAGCTCGACCCGTCGGCCGGCGCCGGATCCGCCGACCCGCTGGCCGCGCCGGTGCAGCCGGCCCGCACGACTCACACCTGACGGGGGACCAGCGGCGGATGGCACCGCCGCCCGGCGGGGCGGACCGGCCGACGGCGACGCGATCGGGTGTTGTCCGGGCGTCCGGCGCTCGCGCCGCCATGGAGCCGCTGGTATGGATGGCATGGCCGACCACCATTGGTTCTTGGAAGCGGTGGACCTCCTGGTGCGAGTGGTGGAGGCCGCCGGCATCCTTATCATCTTCGTCGGGGCGATGATGGCGTTCGTCCGGTTCTTGCTCGCGGGGTTGTGGCACCGGCGGAGCCGGGCGTTCGTGCCGATCCGGCTGACTCTCGGCCGGTTCCTGACCCTCGGGCTGGAGTTTCAACTCGCCTCGGACATCATGCGCACCTCGGTCGCCCCCACCCTGCTGGATATCTCCGAGCTGGCCGCGGTGGCGGCGATCCGAACCGCCCTGAACTTCTTCCTCGCCCGTGAGCTCAAGCAGGAGCGCCGCGAGATCGCCGAGTTCGGCTCGCCCCGGTCCGCCGACCCGAAGCGGGCGGGTAAGGAGTCCACCACGTGAACACCCTGGTCGAGTACGCCACCCTGGCCTGCATCGCCGCGGGCATCGGCTCGGCCGCGGTGGTCCTCCTGGTGTCCCGGGATGGGCGCCTGGCCCTGCACGTCGGCCTTGACCTGTGGTTGGCCGCCAGTCTGCTGCGGCTCGCCCCGGCGCCGGTGGGGGAGAACCTGCTCTACGTAGTGGCAATCATGGTTATTCGCCAGCTGGTCCGAGTGGGTTTGACCGCCGGCGGGGGCCAGCCAGGGCCAGCGGAGCGTGGGTTGTCGCAGCGCCCTTCGATCCGATAGGCGCACCGCCGTCAGTCGTCCTGCCGTCAACTGCCCGGCGTACGCGACGGGTCATGCCCCAACCCGTAGGCGGCGTGGCTCTCGACCGCCTCGTATCACGTCGGCGCGGCACCCGGGCCGGTTTGCCGGTAGTTCCGCCGCCGGTGCCGCCGCCGGTCGCACGATGGGTGGTAGGAGCGCCGGCACGCCAGGTGCCGGTGGTGAAGCTACCGGGGGTAGCAAGGTGCAGGAGGTCGTGGCCTCGCCGGTGGAGGAGATCGGCGGGGTGTTGCCGGGGCTGGCCGAGCAGGTGTGGACCAACGCCCGGGAGGAACCGGAGGCGGTGCAGTTCGTCCGGCCCGCACCGGTGTCCCGCGCCTGGCCCGCGCGGCGCTCGGTGCGCGGTGGGGATGTGCCGGTGACGTGCGCCCAGTTCCGGGACGACGTACTCAGCCTCGCCCGCGGCTTCCTCGCGGCCGGGGTGGGGCACGGTGACCGGGTCGGGCTGGTGAGCCGCACCCGGTACGAGTGGACCCTGGTCGACTACGCCCTCTGGGCGATCGGGGCGGTGTCGGTGCCGGTCTTCGAGACAGCCAGCGCGGACCAGCTCGGGTGGGTCCTGTCGGACGCGGGCGTGGTGGGCTGCGTGGTGGAGTCCGCCGGTCAGGCCGAGTTGATCGCCAGCCAGCGTTCGGAGCTGCCGGCGCTGCGCGACGTGTGGCAGATCGACGCCGGCGATCTGATCGATCTGGCTGGCCAGGGCCGTGCGGTTGAGGACGCGGTGGTGGACGGCCGGCGTCGTCGGGTGACCGGCGGTGACATGGCCACGATCGTCTACACCAGCGGCACGACCGGTCGGCCAAAGGGCTGTGTGCTGACCCACCGTTCCCTCCACTGCGATGTGAGCGCCGCGGTCTCGGTGCTGCCGCAGCTGCTCCACGCCGGGGCGACCACGGTGTTGTTCCTGCCCCTGGCCCACGCGTTCGCCCGGATGATCCAGGTCGGGGTGGTGCAGACCCGGAGCACCATGGTGCACAGCGCTGACATCGCGGGAGTGCTGGAGCAGCTGCGCCGGCACCGGCCGACGTTCGTCCTGGCGGTGCCCCGGGTCTTCGAGAAGCTGCACAGTCGGGCCCGGCAGAAGGCCGAGGAGAGCCACCGGGGCTGGTTGTTCCGGCTCGCCGAGCGGGTGGCGGTGCGGTACAGCCACGGCCTTGATCGTTCCTGGGGACCGAACCCCCTGCTCCGGCTCGCCCGAGGCGGGTTCGACCTGCTGGTGTACCGGAAGCTGCGGGCCGCCCTGGGCGGTCGGTGCTCCGCGGCGATCGTGGGCGGCGCGCCGCTCGGCGAATGGCTGGGACATTTCTTCCGGGGCGCGGGCCTGCTGGTGCTGGAGGGGTACGGACTCACCGAGGCATCCCCGGCGTTGACGGTGAACACGCCGACGACACAGCGGGTCGGCTCGGTAGGTCGCCCCCTACCGGGGGTGCGGATCCAGATCGCCGACGATGGTGAGGTCCTCGCCCGCGGCGACCCGGTCTTCCCGGGTTACTGGAACAACGCGGAAGCTACCCGGGCGGTGTTCACCCAGGACGGGTGGATGCGGACCGGTGACCTGGGAGAGCTCGACGCGGATGGCTTTCTGCGGATCACCGGGCGACAGAAGGAGATCATCGTTACCGCCTCGGGGCAGAATCTCGCGCCCGCGCCGATTGAGGAGGCGATCCGCGCGCACCCGTTGGTCAGCCAGTGCATGCTGATCGGCGACGGTCGCCCCTACGTCGTCGCGCTGATCACGATCGATCAGTCTGCCTGGGATCGGTGGCGTTCCGAGCACGGCCGTTCGGACGACGCGACCGTGGCCGAGCTACGGGACGACCCGGAGCTGTGCGGCGAGATCCAGGCGGCCGTTGACCGGGCGAACGCGACCGTCTCCCGGGCCGAGCAGGTCAAGACCTTCCGCATCCTGCCCCGGGATCTCACCGAGGCCGATGGCGAACTCACCCCCATTCTCAAGATCAAGAAGAGTGTGGTCGAGGAACACTTCAGCGACGACGTCAACGCCCTGTACCAGGGCCATTGAGCTGGGCGGGCGTACCGGAAGGGGTGCCATGGCAGCCGGCTTCATCGGCGTGGTGATCGTGCTGGTCGTTCTGGTGCTGCTCGGCGCCCTGAGCCTGCGGATCGTGCAGCAGTACGAACGCGGGGTGGTCTTCCGCTTCGGACGGGTGCTGCTGCCCGTCCGGGAACCCGGCCTGCGGCTGATCATTCCGATCGTGGACCGGATGGTCCGGGTGAGCATGCAGACCACGGTGATCGACGTGCCGGCGCAGGGGGCGATCACGCGGGACAACGTGACCCTCAAGGTCGACGCGGTGGTCTACTTCCGGGTCGTGGACCCGGTGAAGGCCCTGGTGAACGTGGAGAAGTATCCGGCAGCAGTGCTCCAGATCTCGCAGACCGCGCTGCGCTCGGTGATCGGCAAGGTGGACCTGGACACCCTCCTCGCCGACCGGGACAAGGTCAACGCCGACCTCAAGTCGGTGATCGACGACCCGACCGAGGGACCGTGGGGGCTGAACATCGAGCGGGTCGAGGTCAAGGATGTCTCGCTGCCGGAGGGGATGAAGCGGTCGATGTCCCGGCAGGCCGAGGCCGAGCGGGACCGTCGGGCCCGGGTCATCGCCGCCGACGGTGAGTACCAGGCGTCCCGGCGGCTCGCCGACGCCTCCAAGACCATGGCGGACACCCCGGGCGCGTACCAGCTGCGGCTGCTACAGACCGTGTCGGATGTGGCGGCGGAGAAGAACAGCACCCTGGTGATGCCCTTCCCGGTGGAGTTGCTGCGCTTCTTCGACAAGTACGCGCGTGGCGCCCCGACCGACCAGGACGAGGCGGTGGCGGAGCAGCAGGCAGCCGCGGTGGCCGGTGACGGGCACCGCCGCGACGACGGGCCGCGCCCGGGCCGGTGAACGGCTACCATCGGCCGCATGACCTGGCGACATTGATCCACCGCTGAGTGCCCTTCCCGTGGGCCACCGCGGTCGCCGTACCTCCGGCGTCCGCACTCACCCCACGGGAAGAAGCGATGATCTCCGACCCGACCCCACCGCGAGGTGGCCCGCACCCGGGCCCGATCGCCTCGCCCGACCGGCAGGTCCGGTCACTCGCGGCAACCCTCTACGGGTACGCGTTCCTGCGCGACCTCGTCCTGCTCTACCCCGTCTACCCGCTGCTGTTCACCGACACCGGTCTGACGGTGTGGCAGATCTCGACCCTGTTCGTCATCTGGTCGGCCAGCTCGATCGTGCTGGAGGTCCCCTCCGGGGCGTTGGCCGACGCCGTCTCCCGGCGGCTGCTGCTCTGCCTCGCGCCGCTGGTGACCGCCGCCGGCTTCGCGCTCTGGACACTCGTGCCCTCGTACCCGGCCTTCGCGGTGGGTTTCCTGCTCTGGGGAGTCGGCGGCGCGCTCGCCTCCGGTGCGTTGGAGGCCCTGGTCTACACCGGCCTGGACCGGTTCGGCGCGGCCAGCCGGTACGCCCATGTCATCGGCCGGGCCCGCACCGCGGAAACCCTCGGCGTGTTGGCCTCCCTCGTGGTGGCGGCGCCGGTACTCGCCCTCGGCGGCTACCCCGCTCTCGGCGGGGCGAGTGTCCTGGCCTGCCTGGGGGCTGCCGCCGTCGCCACCCGCCTACCGGAGCACCGCGAGCCGGCCGCCGGACCGGGGGCCGACCCCGACGAGGGTGAACCCGGCTGGTGGGTCTCCCTGCGGGGCGGGCTGGCCGAGGCGCACGCCGACCGGGCGGTGCGCGCGGCGGTGCTGCTGGTCGCCGCCGTCGCCGCCGGATGGGGAGCGCTCGACGAGTACCTTCCGCTGTTGGCCCGAGACGTTGGGGCGAGCGGGCCGGCCGTGCCGTTGCTGCTCGTACTCACCTGGGTCGGTGTCGCCGTCGGCGGCCTGCTCGCCCCGGCGGGGGAGCGGCTGGGCCGCCGCGGGTACGCCGGCCTGATCGGTGGGTCCGCCGGTGCGCTCGCCGCCGGCGCGCTGATCGGTCACCCGGTCGGGTTCCTGCTGGTGGGCGTCGCCTTCTGCGGTTTCCAACTGGCCACTGTGCTCGCCGACGTCCGGCTCCAGGCGCGGATCGTCGGCCCGGCCCGCGCCACCGTCACCTCGCTCGCCGGGATGGCGACCGACACGACGATCATCGCGTGCTACGTCGGGTACGGCCTGCTCGCCACCGTAGCCGGCAACCGGGTCGCGTTCGCGGTGGCGGTGGCGCCCTACCTCGTCGTGGCGCTGCTGGTGGCCGTCGTACGACCGGTCCGCCGATGATCCGGGCCGTGGATGTGACACCGTGCGCGCGGGCGCCCCGCTCCGACCAGGACGAGGCCCGGGCGGAGCGGGGCGCTCCGTACGCGTCAGACAGCCGATGCCGTACGCAGCGGTCGCCAGGCGATGACAGCGATGAGCGCCAACACGACGGCGGCGGCCCAGAACGGTGTGGTGAGTCCCCACGCCCCGGCGAGCAGGCCGCCGAGGAGCGAACCGAGGGCCGCCCCGCCGAGGTCGAGTAGCGAGTAGACGCTGCCCACCCGGCCGAGTAGGTGCGCGGGCACGACGCGTTGGCGCAGGGTTACCACGATGACGCCCCACACCATGGTGTGGATCCCGAAGACGATCAGAATGGCGGCGGCGACGAGTGGGGTGGTGGTGATCGCCAGGATGACGTGGGTGACGAACTCGACGACGAGGCCCGCGCGGAGCAGGGTGCCGGCCCCGACGATCCGTTGTAGCCGTGGCGCGAGGACGGTACCGACCAACCCGCCGACGGCGAAGGTGGTCAGGAGGAAGCCGAAGCCGAGGTCGGACAGGCCCAGTCGCTGCCGGGCGTAGAGGACCAGGGTGGCGAAGGCGGCGCAGAACGCGAGGTTCGCCAGCCCCATACTCACCGCGAGCGTACGCAGCAGTCGATGTCCGAACAGCCAGCGGACACCGTCGGTGATCTCTACCCGCAGGCTCCGGCGCGGTGCCACCGGCGGGAGCGCGGGGATCGGCCGGATCGTCGCCACCAGCGCCGCGGCCACGGCGAAGGTCAGGGCGTTCACGCCGAAGGGCGCGGCGGCGGCGATGACGAACAGCCACGCCCCCAGCGGCTTGGCGACGAACTGGTTGGCGATGGTGAAGGTGGCCATCAGCCGGGCGTTGGCGCTGGCCAGCTGGTCCGGTGCCACGATGGCGGGAAGGAACGCGCCGGCGGCGGTGTCGGCCAGGGTATCCCCGGTGCCGAGGAGGAAGAACACCGCGTAGACCAGAGCGACCGTGGCGGTGTCGGTGGCGATGGCGAGGGTCAGCGCGGTGAGCGCCGCGGCGCGCAGCGCGTTGACGGCCACCACCAGCTTGCGGCGGTCCAGCCGGTCCACGTAGGCGCCGCTGATCAGGGCGAACAGCAGCCAGGGCAGTTGTTGGACGAAGACAGCGCCACCGATGAGCGCCGGATTGGTGGTGATGGCGGCGACCAGCAGTGGACCGGCCGCCATGGTGACTCCGTCACCGATGTTGGACACGGCCGAGGCGGTCCACAGTTTGGTGAAGTCCGCGCCGAGACGCGCGGATACCAGGGCACGCAAAAATAGCTCCTCGAGCAAGGGGAAACGGTCGTCTTTGGGAGCGACCGCTTCGCGGCGAGGAGCGCTACACCGTGGGGTGCGAGCCCGTCGGTGGGACCGGCTAGCGCGCGGTGTGCTCTCGCGGCGAAGCGGTGACCGTGACCTTGCCCTGGCGCATGCCAACTCCTAACTGTCGATCACGGCCAGAATAGCCGCGATCGGGTGAACGCGAGAACCGCTGGGCTGACCTGGCGACGCCGGTGGTTGCGGGGCCGCCGGTCCGGCCGGTGGCCCCGACCGTGGGTGTGGCAGCGTGTACGGGTGCCCACCGTCGACGTTGACCTCGCCCTGGTCGGAGGGGGCGGCGCGGGCTCTCTCGTGCTCGCCGCCCTGGACCGGCGGGACGTGCGTGGCCTACGGGTGGCGGTGATCGATCCGGTGCGTCGTCGTGGGGCCGACCGGACCTGGGCGTTCTGGGGCCGACCCGACGACGGGCTCGACCCGCTGCTGACGGCGAGCTGGTCACAGGTGGAGGTGACGACCCCCGAGCGGCACCGCGTGCTCGACCTGGCCCCGCTGCGGTACGCGATGCTGCGCTCGGCCTCCGTCTACGAGCGGGCCGCCCGCGCCGAGCGGCGGCTCGACGCGGTCCGCGTCGGCGCCCCGGCCGAGGCGGTCGAGGACGACGGCGACCGGGTCACCGTCCACGCCGGCGGATATACGCTACGGGCATCCTGGGTCCTCGACTCCCGGCCGCGCCCACCCCGGCGGGCCGGGCGTACCAACTGGTTGCAGCACTTCCGTGGCTGGTGGCTCGAGTCCGACCGGCCGCTCTTCGACCCGGGTCGGGCGGTGCTGATGGACTTCCGCACCCCGCAGCCGGATCGGGGGGTCTCGTTCGGGTACGTGCTGCCGGTCACCGACCGGTACGCGTTGGTCGAGTACACCGAGTTCACCCCCGGCCTGCTCTCCGACGCCGGCTACGACGCGGCGCTGGCCGGGTACCGGGACCGGCTCGGGCTGGACCCGGCCCGGCTGCGAGTGCGGGAGGTGGAGAACGGGGTGATCCCGATGACCGACGGTCCGTTCGACCCGCGGCCCTCGCCCCGGGTGGTCCGCCTCGGCACCGGCGGTGGCGCCACCCGACCCTCCACCGGCTTCACGTTCGCCGCCATGCACCGGCAGGCGGGGCAGATCGCCGCGGCCCTCGCCGACGGGCGGGCACCCGTGCCGGCACCCGCGTACCCCCGCCGGCACCGGTGGCTGGACGCGGTCGCGCTGCGGGCACTGGACCGTGGCGGGGTGGGCGGTCCCGACTTCTTCGACCGGCTCTTCGACCGCAACCCGGCCGAGCGGGTGCTGCGCTTCCTCGACGGGACCACCAGCCCGGCCGAGGAGGTCGCGCTGATGGGCACCACCCGGCTGGCGCCGATGCTCACCGCCACCGCCGGTGACGCCGCCGCCCGGCTGCGGGACCGGCTCCGGCCGTGGCGGCGTCCCGCCGCCGGGCAGATCCCGCCGCCGGTCACCGGCGCGCGGGGCTCCCAGCCGGGCGGGTGACCGACGCCGCTGGACTCACGTGCCGCGGTTCACTCCCGGTTCGGGTCGACGGCCCCGGAAACGTCCGCCACGTCGTAACCGGCCCGACTGATCTCCCGCGCCGATCGCCGGTCTTCGGCGGGCAGGTCGGCGAAGTCGTCACCGACGTCCTCGGTCTGCGGCAGCGACTCGCCCGGCGGCCGAAGCGACGCCTCCATCGCCGTGACGCCGTCCGGTTCGTCCGTGTCGGCCAGGTCGAAGCGGTGTTGCTCGGTCATGGCGCACTCCCGCCCGTCGGCTCGCGGTGACCGCCCCGGCCACCGCACCTGCCGCGGCGACCGAAACCGGCCTATCCGGGCTCACCTACCCGGACGCCGCCCGGAGAAACGCGGGGAGTCGCCGCGGGCGCGCCGTGGGGCTGCCCAGTGCGCGGGTCGGAGGCGCCCCGGTGGAAGAAGGGTGGCCCGGTCGCCGCGGGCCGCATCCAGCTGCGACTGGTGCACGAAGAGGCCGCCCGACAGATCCGCGCCACGCAGGTCGGCCCCCCGTAGGTCCGCGCCGGTGAGGTCCGCGCCGGTCAGGTCGACTCCGCGCAGGTCGGCACCGACCAGCTGGGCGCCGCGCAGACTCGCCCGGCGCAGGTCGACTCGGCGCAGGTCGGCACCGAGCAGGGCGGCGCCGCGTCGGTCGACGCCGGGCCGGCCACCCCGGGCCCGGGCATGGTCAGCGGCCTGGGCCAGCAGCGGAACGACTCCGCTCCGGTGCGTGTCAACGGCCAGCGACCGCAGCGACTCCGGGTCGCCGCCGGCCAGCTGGTCAGTGGTGGCGAGCGCCTCGGCCAGCGCGGCCCGCAGTGGTGCGGGCAGCTCCATCGTCAGTGCCTCGGTCAGATGCCAGAGCAGTTCGTGGAGCGGCCGTACCACGGTGAAGGTGTCGAACATCGCCTGGGCGGTGGGTTGGTTGTCCCGCCAGTCCCGCCCCCCGAAGGTCACCTGGGTCACCCGCTGGCCGGCGCCGAAGCAGTCGAAGACGGTGCAGCCGGGGAAGCCGCGGCTGCGCAGCTCGGAGTGGATTCCGCAGCGGAGGTCCGGGCGCAGGTTCGGGCAGGGTCGTCCGGCCGGCTTGTCGATCGCGAAGTCGGCCGAGGCGGCGAAGGCGGGCGCCACGCAGCAGATCCCCACGCATCGGGAACAGTCGGCACGCAGCTCCTCCGGACCGACCGCTGTCATGCTGTCCAATTCTCCTGCCGTGGGCTTGATGCGAGCCCCCCATTGTTCCACGGCGTCGGAGGTGCCACCGGCTTGCGGTGGCCGCTGACGTCACCATGAATCATCGACTGAGTTGCGGCAGGGGATTGTGCCTGTCGCGCCTCCTCTGACATCCTCCTGGATGGACGCTGCCAGTGACGGTTGCCAATCCCGGAGGCCGCGCTGCGGCGACGCCTTCTTCGGGAGGAACCTTGTGAAGCGCAGACGTCGCCAGCTACTCGCCGGACTAGCGATCGTTGCCCTCGCCGCGACGACGGGTGTTGCCGGTATCCACCTCGCCGGCACCGAAGTGCCGGCCGCCGCCGCGGCGACCGGGGACGGCGAGTTACCGAACGCCCTCGGGGCGCACCTGGAGCAGATGCGTCGGTCAATTCCGGGCAACGACGGCATGTCGCTGGACGGCCCGGGCGGGGCCGCGCAGCAGGAGTTCCTCAAGCGGGCCTACCCGGCCAACGAGGTGAGCCTCGCCGAGGTCGACCGCGCGAAGGCGGACTTCGCAGCGGCGGAGCGCCGGTTCCGGGGCGGCCAACGGTGGACCAGCGTCGGGCCGAGCGAGGCGGTGTACCCGTTCACCGAGTACCGCAACGCCTTCAACTACGTTCCCAACGAGTACGTCGCCGGTGGCCGGGTGACCTCCCTCGACATCAGCCCCGACTGCAACCGGTGGCTCTGCCGGGCGTACGCCACGCCCGCCGGTGGTGGCGTCTGGGGCACGCTCAACATCCTCGCCGCCGAGCCGAAGTGGTTCTACCTGGGTGGGCCGCTCGGCATCAACGCCGCCGGCTCGGTAAAGATCGATCGTAACGACCGGACCGGGCTCACCATCTACGTCGGCACCGGTGAGGCCAACATCTGCGGCTCCGGGTGTGTCGCCGGCGTCGGCCTCTACCGGTCCACCAACGGCGGCCTGACCTGGCAGGGCCCGCTCGGCAAGGAGGTGCTCGCCGGCAAGGGCATCGCCGAGATCACCATCGAGCCGGACGACCCGAAGACCATCTACGTCGCCACCACCACCGCACTACGCGGCATGTCCAGCGCCTGCTGCACGGGCGTGACCCGACCGGTGCCCGACGCCGAGAAGTGGGGTCTCTACAAGACCACCGACGGTGGCGAGAACTGGAACTTCATCCACAACGGTTCGGCCGCCGCCACCGACTGCACCGGCGACGCCGAGGAGTTCGGCAACAACGCGGTCTGCTCGCCGCGCGGTGTCCGCTACGTCAAGCTCGACCCGGAGAACTCCGACATCGTGTACGCGTCGTCGTACGCCCGCGGTGTCTGGCGCTCCCCGGACGCCGGAGCCAGTTGGACGCAGATCAAGCCGTCGCTCAACCCGGACCTGTTCCACACCCGGGCCGCCATCGATGTCACCGCCCTGCCCAACGGCAAGACCCGGATGTACGTCTACGAGGGTAACTTCGGCAACCCGTACTCGCGGTTGCTGCGCAGCGACGACGTGGCCGGCGGAACCCCCACGTTCACCGACCTGAGCAGCTCGAACCCGGCAGACCCCGGGTACGCCACCTACAACCAGTGCACCGGCCAGTGCTGGTACGACATGTTCGTACACACCCCGCCGGGGCATCCGGACATCGTCTACACCGGTGGCTCCTACGTCTACGGTGAGACGGTCGCGCACAAGCGGGCGGTCGTCCTCTCCACCGACGCCGGGGTCAGCGGCACCGACATGACCTTCGACGGCACCGACGAGCTGCACCCGAACGGTCTGCACCCGGACCAGCACGCGATCGTGACCAACCCGCGGGACCCGTACCAGTTCTTCGAGGCCAACGACGGCGGGATCATGCGCTCCAGCGGGGAGTTCGTCGATCGATCCGCCTGGTGTGACAACCCGGACCGCAACCTGACCACGGCGGCCCAGCAGGATCGCTGCAAGCAGATGCTCTCCCGGATTCCGAGCAAGCTGGAGAGCGTCAACAAGGGCATGAACACGTTGCAGTTCATCAGCCTGTCGGTCAGCCCGCACGACGTGAACCTGCTGCAGGGCGGCACCCAGGACAACGGGACCTGGGAGAACAACGGCGAGCGGCGGCGCTGGTCGAACACGATGATCGGTGATGGCGGCGCCTCCGGCTTCGACGTCGGCAAGCCCGAGTTCCGCTTCCACACCTTCTTCAACGCGTCACCGGAGGTGAACTTCGCCGGTGGTGACATCGCCGAGTGGATCTGGACCGCGGATCCGATCTACGGCCAGCCGGGCACCCTCTTCTACGCCCCAGTGATCAGCGACCCGGTGGTCAGCGGCACGATGTTCGCCGGTACCGGTCGCTCGGTGTACCGGACGAAGACCTTCGGTCTGGGCGACCGGAGCATCGAGGAGGCCAACCGGATCTGCAACACCTGGACCGGCACCTTCGAGGAGCAGTGCGGGGACTGGGAGGAGCTGGGCTCCACGCCGCTCACCGACGGGGCGTGGGGGGATCGGGCCGGCGGCGCGGTCTCGGTGGTCCAGCGGGTCGACACCGACTCCGCCACCGCCTACGCGGCCACCAGCACCGGCCGGGTCTTCGTCAGCCACAACGTTGACGCCGAGTCGGCCGCCGAGGTGACCTGGACCCGGATCGACAGCCCGGACACCCCGAACCGCTTCGTCACCAGCGTCCACATCGACCCGGAGGACCCGAACCGGGCGTGGGTCTCCTACAGCGGCTTCAACTCGAACACGCCGGAGACGCTCGGGCACGCCTTCGAGGTGACGACCGACGGCACGACGGCGACCTGGACCGACCGCTCGTACGACTTCGGTGACCAGCCGATCACCGACCTGGTCCGGGACGACGTCACCGGTGACCTGTACGCCTCGACCGACTTCGGCGTGTTGCGGCTGGCCGACGGGCTGACCAGCTGGACCAAGGCCGGCGGCGGTATGCCGAATGTGGAGGTGGCCGGGCTCACCATCGTGCCGGGTGAGCGGGTCCTCTACGCGGCCTCGCACGGCCTCGGCGCCTGGCGGCTCAACCTGAAGTAGGTCGATCATTCACACCACCAACCGGGTGGGGGGCCGCGCCAGCGGCCCCCCACCGCTGTCCGGGAGGATCGGTCGGATCTGGCGCGCCCTGGGCTCGCTCTTCGTCCTGCTCGTCTTCGTCCCGCCGCTCCTGCTACTGGTCTCGGGTTCGCTCACCGAGCCCGGCCTGCCACCGTCCCCCACCCCGCAGCTGATCCCCGACCCCGTCTCCACCGCCGGCTACCGACAGGCCCTGGCGGTCGGCGGGGTGCTGCGGGCCGCACTCAACTCGCTGCTGGTCGCGGTCGTCGCCGTGCCGCTGAGTGTGCTGGTCGCCGCGCTGGCCGGCTTCGCGCTGGCCCGGCTCGCACCCCGGCGGGCCGCGCTCGTCGTCCTGGCCTCCCTGGTAGCCCTGATGGTGCCGGCCACCGCACTGCTGGTACCCCGGTTCGCGATCTTTCGCGTGCTCGGGCTGACCGATACGCTGGTGCCCTTGATCGCTCCGGCGCTGTTGGGCACCTCCCCGCTCTACGTCCTGGTCTACTACCTGGCCTTCCGGGCGTTGCCGCGGGACCTCTACGACGCCTGTCTGGTGGAGGACATGACTCCGATGGGCATCTGGTGGCGGTTCGCGCTCCCGATGGTGCGTCCGGTCACCGCCGCGATCACCGCCCTGACCTTCGTGTTCACCTGGTCGAACTTCCTCGATCCACTGATCTACGTGTACGACCGTGACCTGTTCACCCTGCCGTTGGCGCTGCGCTCGCTGTCGGTGCTGGATCCGACGAACTTCCCGGTGTTCCTGGCCGGGGCGGTCCTGGCAACCGGCCCCGCCGTGCTGGTCTTCGGGTTAGCCCAGCGCCGATTTTTCCACCACGACGACCAGACAGAACGGAACCGGCCATGAGAAGACCCAAGGCGTTGCTGGCGGCGCTGCTCGCGACTGTGCTCCTCGGCTCCGGCTGCGGGGCCGGATCCGGGGCCGCAGCCGACGGGCCGGTGCGGCTGCTGGTATTCGGTGCCCCCGAGGAGCTGGCCGCGTACCGCACGCTGATCGAGGCGTACGGTCAGGCGCGACCCGGTAACGAGGTGCAGCTGATCGAGGCCAGCGACCGCAAGGACCTACTGGCCCGGCTCGCCACCTCGGTCGCCGGGGGCGCCCCACCGGACCTTTTCCTGATGAACTACCGCTTCTACGGCCAGTTCGCCGCGAAGAACGTGGTGGAGCCCTTGGACGAGCGGATCGCCGCCTCCGAGAAGGTGAATCCCGCTGACTACTATCCGGTGGCGATGGAGGCCTTCAGCTGGGGCGGTGAACAGCTCTGCCTGCCGCAGAACGTCTCCAGTCTCGCTGTCTACTACAACCGCACCCTCTTCGCCAAATACCAGGTCCCCGAGCCGAAGGCGGGCTGGACCTGGAACGACATGGTCGGGACCGCCATCGCGATGACCCGGGACGACCGTGGGGTGGTGGTCAGGGGCACCGAGAGCGAGGGGGCCGCTGCCCGCCCGGCCGTGCACGGGCTCGGCATCGAGCCGTCGATCATCCGGGTCGCCCCGTTCACCTGGTCCGCCGGCGGTGAGATCGTCGACGACCCGGACCGACCGACCCGGCTCACCCTGGACACCCCGACCGGCCGGGAGGCGCTGAAGAACCTGGTCGACCTCCGCCAGGCGTACGGGGTGGTGCCCACCGACGAGGAGGTCGAGGCGGAGGATGACGAGTCCCGCTTCGCCAACGGTCGACTCGCGATGCTGATGTCCTCGCGGCGCTCCACCACCACCTTTCGCTCGATCACCGACTTCGAGTGGGACGTCGCCCCGCTGCCGGTCTACCAGGACCAGGTTGGGGTGCTGCACTCGGACGCGTACTGCATGACCCGGGGTGCCAAGCGTAAGGACGCGGCGTGGCGGTTCCTGGAGTTCGCCATCTCCGCCGAGGGGCAGGAGATCATCGCCGCCACCGGGCGGACGGTGCCCTCGCATATCGGTGTCTCGCAGTCCCCGGTGTTCCTCGACTCGTCCCAGCCACCGCGCAACGCGACGGTCTTCCTCGACACGGTTCCCACTCTCCGGACGTTGCCGACCATCTCCACCTGGCCGGAGGTCGAGGACGTGACCGCCGGGATCCTGGAGAACGCGCTGTACCGGGGCGACCGGTTGGACGAGGTCATCCGCGCCCTCGATGAGCAGACCCGCCCGCTGTTCGCCCGTGGTGAGCACGGGTGAGCGATGCCGGTCTGACCCAGTACGCCGGACTGACTCTGGACGGAGTGAGTGCCGCCTACCGGGGCGTCACCGTTCTGCAGCAGCTGCGGCTGACCGTGGCCCGGGGCGAACTCCTGGTGGTACTCGGCCCCTCCGGTGCCGGCAAGTCGACGCTGTTGCGGGTGGTGGCCGGCCTGGAGCCGGTCACCACCGGGCGGGTCTGGATCGCCGGCCGGGATGTCACCGCCGACCGTCCGGGCCGGCGCAACGTGTCGATGGTCTTCCAGTCGTACGCGCTCTTCCCCCACCTGACCGTCGCCGAGAACATCGAGTTCGGCCTGGTGGTGCGGGACGTCCCGAAGGCGGCGGCCCGGGAGCGGGCCCGGGCCGCCGCCGAGCAGGTCGGCGCGGCGCACCTGCTCGGCCGGCGACCCGGGCAGCTCTCCGGCGGTGAGCGACAGCGCGTCGCGTTGGCCCGGGCGTTGGTGCGGGAGCCGGACGTCTTCCTCCTCGACGAGCCGCTGTCCAACCTCGACCTTGCGCTGCGGGTGCAGATGCGGGCCGAGTTGCGGGCCCTGCACGACCGGCTCGGCGCCACGATGCTGCACGTCACCCACGACCAAACCGAGGCGCTGGTGCTGGCCGACCGGATCGCGGTGCTTCGCGACGGCCGGGTGGAGCAGGTCGGTACGCCGGACGAGATCTGGCACACCCCGGCGAGCCGGTTCGTGGCCGGTTTTGTCGGCTCCCCGGCGATGAACGTGCTTCCCAGCTCCGGCCCGATCCAGCCGTCGGGTGCTCCGCCGGCGGGGATGGCCGGCGACCGGGAGATCGGATTCCGCCCGGAGGCGGTGGTGTTGGGGGAGCCCGACGGCGCGGCGGCGACCGTGGACCGGGTTGAGGTGGTCGGCACGGACGCCTACGCCTACCTCACCCTCCGCGCCGGCAACCCGGTGGTGGCCCGGATGGCCGCCGCCCACCGGCCGGCGCGCGGCGACGCGGTGCGAGTCGGGGTTCACTGGGCCGATACGCACGTCTTCGACGCCACCACCGGGCTCCGGTGTGCCTCTTGAGGGTGAGTAGGGAGCGGTCGCGCGCCGGGGCAGGGCCGGCGGCGCGTGGGCACCGGCAGGTGGCGGTGATGCTGGCGCCGTATCTGGTCGGCCTGGTCGGTCTGGTGTTGTTCCCCGCCGCGGTCACGCTCGCCCTGGCCTTCACCGAGTACGACCTGGTCAATCCGCCGAGCTGGGCGGGGCTGGCGAACGTCTCCGAGTTGGTGACGGACCCGGTGTTCCGGGTCGCGCTGACCAACTCGCTGGTGTTCGCGTTGGTGGCCGTGCCGCTTCGGGTGCTGCTCGCACTGGGCCTGGCGCTGCTGCTGCATCGCCGGTCGTTCGGGAGCCGTCCCGCCCGGGTCGCGGCGCTGCTACCGACCGCGGTACCCGAGATCGCCTATGGCCTGCTCTGGCTCTGGCTGTTCAACCCCTTGTACGGCCCGATCAACCAGCTGTTGCGGGTCGGTGGCGAGAACGGGCTGACCGTGCTCGGTCGTACCCCGCCGCAGTGGCTCACCGACCCCACTGACGCCCGCGCCGCGATCATCCTGATGAGCGTCTTCACCATGGCCGAGACCTTCGTGGTGCTGCTCGCCGCCCGGCGGGCGCTGCCAGCGGACGTCTATGAGGTGGCGGCCCTGGAGGACGCCACCGGTTGGGACGTCTTCCGCCGGGTCACCCTGCCGCTGATGGCGCCGGTGTTGGCGCTGCTGGTGGTGCGGGATCTGATCGCCAGCCTGCACTTCTCCTTTGTGCCGGCGTTCGTGGTGACCGACGGTGGCCCACCGCCGTATGCCACCACCTACCTGTCGTTGTTCATCTACCGCACCGGCTTCGAGTACCTGCGCTACGGCTATGCCGCCGCCGCGACGTTGGTGATGATGCTGCTGACGGTGGTGGCGGTGGTGGTGCAGTGGCGGCTGTTCCGCCGCTACCGGGCCTTCTATCGACTGTGATCACTCAGGGCCCGTCGGCTCCGTGGCTTCCGTCGGACTCTTAATCCGCGGGTTCGGGGTTCGAGTCCCTGGCGGCGCACCAACGAGCAAGGCCCTGACCTGGTACTTCTGTGCCGGTCAGGGCCTTTTCGCGTACGGCGGTGGTGGCTGGTCGCTCAGTGGGTGCTCGGGAGCCGTTGGACCGGGTTGGCGTCGGTGGGACGGGGTGCGATGCCAGCCGGTCGGAACCACGGATTAATCGGGTGGGCCGCTGTCCGGTGGAGGGGTCCGGGCGTGGTTAGGGTCGGTTGTGCGGCGGATCGTGCGTAGGTCGGTGCGGGCCATCCTTGTCGATGGTGACGGCCGCCTGGTGCTGATCAAGCGGACCAGGCCCGGGCAGGTGCCGTACTGGACGATGCCGGGCGGTGGGGTGGAGTCGACGGATGTTTGTCTGGAGGCTGCGCTGCGTCGTGAGTTGCGTGAGGAGCTTGGTGGCGAGGCCGGTCGGCTTGTTCCGGTGTTCCTGTTCTCTGCGCCGGTTGGTGTGGGTGTTTCGGTGCAGCACTTCTTCGCGGGTCGTTTGCTTCGGCTGCGGGCGGAGGCGCGTAGTGGGCCGGAGTTCGCTGATCCCGCGCGGGGTGAGTATCAGCTGGACCGGGTGGCGATTGACGAGCTGCACGCGGTGGAGTTGAAGCCGGATGTGCTCAGGGAGTTCATTGTCGCCAACGAGGAGGCGTTGCTCTCGGTGTACGACGATGGTGCAGGGTGGTGCGGCTGAGAAGGTCGAGCACACTGTCCCAGTGGAATGGTCCGTCTGGGGTGTCGGGTCGTAGGGCTTCGGTGGCGGTGAAGTGAACGCCGGCGGTGGCGAGTAGTTCGAGGTTGCGGTGGAAGGCTGGGTGTGCGGCGAGCGCTGCCTTGGCGTAGGGCGAGACGATGATCGGTGTTCCGGCTCCGAGGGCTTCGTTGAGGGTGCCCAGGGCTGCGGTGTTGTTGATGCCGGCGGCCCATTGGTTGATCGTGTTGAAGGTGGCCGGGGCGACGATGATGGCGTCGGGCCGCGGTAGCGACTTCGGCTCCTGTGGTCCGCGTGGTTCGCTCCGGACGGGGTGGCCGGTTGTCTGTTGCAGGGCTGGGAGGTCAACCCATGCGGTGGCGGCCTCGGTGACGACGGGGTGCACGTCCCAGTCGTCGTGGCGGAGTCGTTCGGCCAGCTCGGCTACTTTGGCGGCCGGTGGGGCGGCGCACACGACGAGCAGGAGGACGGGGGTGGCCTTGGTCATGCGTCTTGGACTCCTGCTCGGTCGGCGAGGGCTCGTAGCCCGGGGGTGCGGCTGGGGTGTTCCCGCCGGAGCAGCTTCGTGATGAGCCCAGCGGCGGTGGCGTTGAGCTTGATCGCCTCAGGGACGAGGCGTTCGTACTCCAGGAGGTGGAGCATCGCTTGGGGGGCTGAGCTGTCCGTCGCGCTGTGCGCCACGGCAAGGTCGAGGTGCGCTTGAGCGCGCCGGCTGGCTAGCGTCAGTGGGAGCTGTGCGGTGTCGAGCTGGTCGGCGAGCCGGAGTGCCTGTTTGTTGTCGTGTAGGGCGACCGCGACGGAGATGTGGTGTAGCCGGACGTTGGTGGGTCCGAAGGCTGTCCATAGTTCGTTACCGTTGCGGCCGAGTTCATCGGCGGCTGATTCAGCGGCTCGCAGGTGGCGCCATGCGCTGCGAGTGTCTGCGTGGCGGGCTGCCGCCACGGCCGCGTGGAGTAGGAGCGCTCCGTACGCCGAGAGGTAGGCGGGGGTGCGGTACAACTGGTGGCCGGCGATGGCCTCGGCTGCGGTTACCGCGACCTCTTCCGCTTCGGCGGCACGGCCTGGCTGCTTGGCGAGCGCGCATGCGGTCTGGTAGGCCGCGATGGCGGTCCGTGCTGGATCAGCGGCTATCAGGCCGAAGCATCGGGCGCGGTCTGCGGTGGTCCAGGCGAGTTTGCCGTCACCGAGTTTGGCAGCCAGTTTTGACGCCAGCAGGTAAACGCCGCTAGCGGCTCGGGCAACCCTGGGCATCTCCACAGCCTTCGGCTGTTCGGCGAACAAGGACTCGGCCCCGTTGATAAGGATGGGTAGCTGCCGCAGTTTGCTGTACTGAGCGCCCTGGTAGGCGAGGTTGCCGACCTGTAGGGCGGCCTCCAGCTCACGTAACGGCAGCAGGACCTGCCCGTTGTCGCGAGCGAGGACCGCGCGCCGCAGCCCCGCACGCCATTGGTTGGGCGAGCCGGAGGCATCGAGCGATTGGCTGGTCTGTGGCGACTCGGGCTCGTATATCTCGGGCCGTGGGTGGGCGAGGGCCATCCCCTTGTGTTGGTGACGAGAGTGCGGCTCTGTGGGTTCCGGGAGTTCGTCATTCTTGGCGTTGTCGGGCCGGTCGATGTAGAGCCCGAGCGAACGCTTGTCGGTTTGCAGAACCGTGCAGAGCGCCCATCGGTAATCCTCATTGGGCCACCGGATCTCGCCGCGTTCCAGCGCGCCAATGGCCTTCTCGGTGAGTCCTGCCCAGCGCGGCCTGCGACCTTGCCTGCCGTACATCGAGGCCAGTTCGGCGTTGCAGGCGTCGGCCAACTCTTGGCGAGACATCGGGCGGCCGGAACCAGAGGGGGACCGTAGCGCCTTGCGGGCAGCCCTCAGGTGACTGTTCGGGACGCTGTCCCTCCCCACGATCTGCCCCCAGGATCGACCCAGCAATGACGTGCCCTTGTGTCACATTGTCGCAGCACTACGCTCCTACATGGTCCCAGTGCGTCCCTGCCCGGTTCAAGCGATACCGATGGTCGTCGGCGGCGTGGGCCACTTCCTGGCCTTGCGGTCCGCGCCGCAGGGCTGGGTGCCACGGTGAGGCCGCCACCCCGCGAGCGCGGCTGCCGCCTGCAACCCGTGCCGGTCAGGCGTCGAATTCGCCGTTGCGAACCCCCTCGATGAACTCGAACCAGCCATCCGGGCCGAACACAAGGACACCGTCGTCGGGATTTTTGGAGTCCCGGACGCCGACCTGCAGATCCGTAGCGGTCGCGACTTCGACACAGTTGTCGGCACCACCGCTTCGGGTGGACTTCCGCCACGGGCAGAACTGCCTGTCATTCATCGTGAATATTCCTCCTGATTTCTTCGGCCGTTGCGGTGAGGAAGTCGAGGCTTTCGCCCGGTGGCATGGCGGCGTCCGCCAGCCTGCCGTACAGGTCGAGGTAGCGGTTGACGTCTGCTACCTCTGTCAGTACGAGGTCGTCGGTGGCCGTGTCAACGGCAACGACCACGGGGTCGTGCGGGTCCGGGTACCGGTAGGTGAAAAACGCCGAGCGGGGGACGGAATGCTGGCGGATCTTGGCGGCGATTGGCAGTACTCGGATGCTGATGGTTCGGCGGTGGTGTCCGACGAGCGTTAGGTGGTCCAGTTGATCGGCGATCACCGGCGCGGGCGCGGCAAAACGGCGGATGGCCAGTTCGTCGATGATCACCTCATACCGAGGGCCGCCCGGCCGCTCCAGCATGCGTTGGCGGCCGGCGCGTGCTTCGAGTGCTCGGGTGTGGCTGTAGGTGGCACCGTTGGGAGCGTCCATTAGCAGGCGTGCTTCGGTGTACGGCCGCACCTGCAACAAGCCGGGCAGGTAGACCATCTGATATTCGCGAATCTCACTCGCGCCCGCCTCAAGGTTTGCGTACAGGGCCTGTCGGGTGCCCATTTCATCGGCGTACTTCGCCCACCACCCGCGTTCCTGTGCCTCGCGGGCGATCGTCATGATCTGCTGCCAGCGCTGCTGATCTACGCCGAACAGCTGGAGAATCCGCATGACCTCGTCGAGGTCAGGGGCGACGTGACCGTTCTCCAACCGCGAGATGCGTTGGCGTGCGACGCCGATCTCCGCAGCTACGCGGGCGGCTGGGTATCCGTGCTCGTCGCGCAGGCGGATCAGCTCGGTGGCGAGCCTCCGACGACGCACCAGCGGGCTGATCACACCACACCTCCGGAGAACAACCAACGCCGGAGGACGATTACGCACCGGCGATGCGGGGAGCGTAACCCCGGGCTTCTCCGTTGGAGCTGGGCGTGAGTTCACGATCGGCTGCTGAGGCCCTGATCAGCGACCATCTGGGCAGCAGAACGGGTACCGGATCAGGTGGTGGACGGGGATTCCCGCGTATGTGGACTGTCCGTGAAGGTGGACCTATCAGAAGTGATCTGTCGATTTATGTGATCCGGTACGGCCGAACCGGCTGGATCCGGCTCGTGACAGCAACGCGGTCCTGGGCGTGTTCTCGCCTTCCGCCGGTGCACGGTACCGGGTAGGTGAACGCGCCGGACGGCGTGGCTGCAGTTGGTCTCCCGCTCGCCGTCGCTGCTACAGGGCGTGGCGGCGGGCGGGACTTCACCACCATGCGTGTCCCTGAGGAGGGCCGGTTCCGTGTTCGCAGGTGACTGCTACTGGCTCGACCGCGATGACGCCACCGGTCTCGGCCGGCACATGTTCTCGGCCGTATCGGTAGCAACCCAGTTCGGGTGCGTCGCGGGAGTGACACATCAAGATCGCCAGCGCGGCGCACCTGGTCCACATCGGTCGAAACGGAAGGCAGGCATGGCGACCTACCACGGTGGCGAAAAGGTCGAACAAGCGCAAATAGCGTTGCAGCAACATGCAACCAGCAGTGCATCCGGAGCGTGCATTACCTGCCGCAGCCCCGGCCCATGCGCCCAGTTCGAGCAGGCGGCGAAAGTCTTCTGGCTTTCACTTCGGCTGCCTCGCCGAACTCCTGGCGCTACCCGACCCGAGCTAATCAATGCCAGACGAGTTGGTGATCGCGGGCTGCTGGTAAGCAGACCTCACCATCGTGTGACGGCAGCTCCCACGGCAAACGCGCGGCGGGCGCCGTCGGTGCTATCTGTGAGTAAGTCGTACTGACCATCAGAGTGGGAGGCGAAGTGACATGCCAGTTAAACCAGTGACCGTGCCGCCGCTACCGGTCATCACAAGAATGCACCTGAACGGCGAGTCGAACACGGTAGTCGAATTGACTGAGCAGGCTATTGCACTGCATAGCGTCCATGCTGAGCGCGACGGCATTTGTGCCGGATGCCTCGACATGTGGGCGCGGCTGGCGCCTCACCCGTGTCCGCAGGCGGACTGGGCAGAGCGCGTTCTCCAGCAGGCAACACCGACTGCTTGACATCCTTATCTGCTCCTGGCGCATTGCTCGATGCTGGAGGTGCCGCCTAACCCGCGTCTTCACCCTTGCGCTAACGAAGCAAGGCGAGCGGTTATCGCCCTGGCCTTGCGGTCGCGGCTACCGGGTCGCGGGCTATTAGCGGCGGGAGGTCTCCCGCCCCTACCTACTACTGAAGGAGAAGACGGCCGTGGACAAAATGCCGGCGAGCAGGCTGGTGCTCAACCCTGACGAACTCAACTCCGATCCAGTGCCGGGCATGGACCTGGCGGTGAAGTTGGGTATTGGTCAGCTGGAGATCCGCTCAGCCGAGGGCGCCAATGCGGTTACGCTGCCCGACGATCGGGTTCGGTACCTCCGTACGCTGGCCGAGGAGCGAGGCCTGAAGGTGGCCGCGCTGGCTTCGCCGCTGTGGAAGTGGTGCCGGCCCGAGGCGACGCCCGAGAGGGTGGACACCTTCGGCTTTCCCACCCAGGTTCCGCCCGAGGAGCGGCTCGGCTGGATTGAGCGGGCCGTTGCGGCTGCCGTCATCCTCGGAGCCCCGGTGGTGCGGGTCTTCTCCCACCTGCGGGTCGAGCCGGAACTCACCGAGCAGCTACTCGGTGACCTGCTGTTGGCAAAAGCCCTGGACCTGGCGAACTCGGCTGGGGTGCGGCTGCTGCTGGAGAACGAGCCAGTGTGCACGGTCGCCCATGCCGAGTCACTGCTCGAGGTCCTGGACCGGTACTACGGGCAGGGCCTGGGACTGTGGCTGGACGTGGCGAATCTCCACGAGGTCGGCCAAGCCACCGGTGAGGTGGTCAGCTCCCTCGCACCGTACGTGGGGTACGTGCACGTCAAGGACTACCGGCCCGCCGCTGACGGTGGTGGCCGGGTGTTCTGCCCGGCCGGTGAGGGTGTGGTGCCCTACGGCCAGGTGCTACCGCTGCTGCACGCAGCCCAGCCCGGGCTGCCGTACGCGCTGGAGACCCACGTGCGCGACACCCCAGCCGACGCCCTCACCTCTGGCGCCGCGTTCCTGCGCTCCGCTGTTCCCGGCGGTGTGGCATGAAGCGGGTGCTGCTGGTAGGAGCGGGGGAGGTCGGAGCCAAGCACCTGGCCGCACTCTCCGGCGTTCCCGGCGTGCTAGTCGCCGGGGTCGCTGACCCCGACCCGTGCGTCGATGTCCCCAGGGGCGTGCCGGTGTTTGCTTCGTGGCGGGCGGCGCTGAGCGCCGCGACGCCGGATCTGGTTGTGGTGGCCACCCCGCCGGGGACCGCGCTTTGTGTAGCCCGGGAAGCAGCCCCGACCGGAGCCGCCGTGCTCGTGGAGAAGCCCTGCACCACCGAGCCGGCGGCCCTGGTGCCCCAGCCGGGCGACGGGCGGATCTTCGTCGCGTTCCAGCCGCACTTCGCCCCCGGCCTGAACGCCCTACTCGCGATGCCTCCTGCTGTTACACGCGCCGACGTGCTTCTGAGCGTGCACCGAGATCCCGGATACTTCCGCGGCTGGCGCCGCACCTACGCGGATGCCGGCGGAATCCTGCACCAGCAAGCCATCCACGGCCTGGCACTCGCCCTGCGGCTGTTGCCCGGCGACGTCGAAATGGTCAACGCAACGGTGACCCACAGCCGCGGCCTGGCAGAGACCGAGGACCACGTCATCGCCGTACTCGCCCTGTCCGGCGGGGCCACAGTGCAGATCAACGCCCGGGTCGACCACCCCGGCCCACCGGCCCACGAGCTCATCCTCCACCTCACCGACGGGCGTCGGCTTCACGTACGCGGGCGGAACCTTGAAGCCGGACTCGGCGAGATCGCCGCCGCCCCCACGCATAAGGAACTGCGGCGCGCGATGTACGCCGCCGCGTTGAACGCTGCCGAGGGCCATCCGGCCCACCCCTGCCTGTTCTCGATGACGGCGCTACGGCGCCCTCTGGAGGTGATCGATCGTGTCTACCGCGATGCCCGCGTCGTCCGGACTGCGTACGCCGCTGCCGCATGAGCTGCCCGTCGAGGTCGTCGAACGCAAAGGGGTCGGCCACCCCGACACCCTCGCCGACGGCATCGCTGAGCTCGCCTCCATCCGTTACAGCAGGCACTGCCTGGACACCGTGGGGGCGGTGCTGCACCACAACCTGGACAAGGTCGCCGTCTTCGGCGGCCGGGCCGCCTTCAGCGACACCGACGGTGTGTACGACCGGCCGCTGCGAGTCGTCTTCGGCGGCCGGATCTCCACCAGCTTCGCCGGCCAGGAACTGCCAGTGCGGGAGATCCTCGAGCACGCGGCCGTTGACCACCTGCGTACCGCGCTGCCGGGCTTCGACCGTGTGCAGCTGGAGGTGGGACACGAGACGACCAACTCCTCCAAGTTTTCCCACTGGTTCGCCCCCCGTTCCTTGGACGATCTGCCCGAGAGGCCGAGGCCGTTCTCGAACGACACCGCCTACCTCGTCGGCTCGGCCCCACGCACGGTCACTGAGGCCGTGGCCCTGCTGGCCGAGGCGTGGTTCCGCCGCCACGCGTGGGCAGGCAGCGACATCAAGGCCCTCGCCGTCCGCAACGGCGCGACCTGGACGGTGACCGTGTGCGTGCCCGCCCTGGCCGGGCACCTGAGCAGCTCCGCCCAGTTCGCCGAGGCGGTCACCTCTGCCGCCGGCGAACTGACCGACCTCCTTGCCCAGCGGCTGCCGGGTCAGGTGTCGGTGCTGTGCAACACCCGCGATTCCCGCATCGGGCCCATCTCCGGGCAGTACTTCACGCTCTCGGGGTCGGCTGTCGACTATGGCGAGGATGGCCTCGTGGGCCGGGGCAACGCCCGCACCGGCGTGATCAGCGGTGCCCACCTGGCCGGGAACGAGGCGACGTTCGGGAAGAATCCGGCCTACCACGTCGGCAAGGTCGGCGGCTGGCTCGCCGATACCGCCGCCCACGCGGTAGCCACCGAGTTCGGACCATGCCGTATCGCCCTGCTGTGGCGCAACGGCGCCCGCTACGACGAGCCCGCCTCAATCGAGATCACCACGGTTAACCCGGCGCCGCTCGGGCCGGTCGAGGAGCTGGTGCGGGCCACGCTGTCCCGCACAGACTGGATGGCAGACCTGCTGACCGGACGGTATCTGCCCGCCGTCGCCCCGGTCGACGAGCTGCTGGCCGCCCTGGAGCGAGCAGTCAGATGACCGTGCACCGGCTCGTCACTGGCCACATCTCCGCCCGCCTTGCCTTGCCCGAGTACCTGGACACCACCGCGGCGCAGGCCGCCAGCCGGGCCCTGCCCGGCGGCTGGACCCTGACAGCAGATCCCGCCACGGAAGCCGTGGACGTCGAAGTCACCACGGGGGCCGCGGCCGTCACCGTCGCGGCGGTCACCGTGCGCCTCCGGCTACCGGCACACGTGGCCGCCTCGAACTCTCTCGCCTACGTCACCTACACCGCGTTCGAACGTGCACGCCAGCACCAGCGCAAGGCCACCGTGCATGCCACAGCGCTGATCGCGCCCGACGGGCAGGCCGTACTACTACTCGGCGCGAAGGGGGCAGGCAAGACATCAACCGCACTCGCCCTCGCGGCGCAGGGATGGACCCATGCCGGAGACGATGTGGTCGTCCTCGGCGAGAGCGACGATGGCCGGGTGTCGGTGTGGCCGGGCAAACCTACCGCCGCTATCCGCGACCCCGCTCGGCCACTCGCGCCCAAGCCTCAGCTCGCCCTGGAACCGTTCGCGACCGGCCTGGCCCCGCTTGCCCGGGTTGTGCGTATGGCCGTCCACCCTGCGCTCGACACCGCGTCGCTGACGCCTGCCGTGCCGCTGTCGGTAAACGAGCGGCTGCGACTGCACGAGACCTTGGGCCGCTACATCTCCGGCCTTCCCACCCCCATCACCGGCGTGGCCGGCGTGCCATACGGACCGGTGTGGCCCCTGGACAGCCCCGCCCTGGCCCGCTGGCGCAGCCACCTCATCGCCCGGCTCGCCGTTGGCCAGTTCGACTACCTATACGCCCCCGACCCGGATACCGCCGCTGACCTGCTGACCAAGGAGGCCGGATGAACTCCGCCGCGATCCTGCCCAGCCGCAACGAGCCAGCCACCATCGCCGCGGTCACCACCGCCGTTGACACCGCGCTCGCCGAGCACCGGTCCGTCATCGTCCACGCCGACTCCTCCGACACCCTGGCGACCGCCGACCAATTCACCGCCACCGCCACCCGGGCGGCCAAGGTGCCGCTGACCGGCCTGGTCCGGGGCAAGGGTGCCCAGATCCTGGCCGCAGCCCACCTTCCGGACCTCACCGGCATCGATGCCGTACTGATCGCGGACACCGATACCCGGGGCCCCGACCCGGCCGTCTACGCCGCGCTACTGGACCGCGTACGGGCTGGGGCCGCCATAGCAGTCGCGGACTACCCGCGGCACTGGGACGAAGCCAACCTCACCAACCACCTTGCCCGACCCCTTATCGCCGCTACCACCGGCCACGACGTGCCCCAGCCGCTCGCCGGGGACCTCGTCCTCTCCCGACCCGCCCTGGACGCCGCCCTCCGCGCTGCCCGGGCGCTGCCTGCAGAGCTTTCGGCGTGCGTGGACGGCTACGGCATCGACGCATTCCTGCTGCTGACCGCCGCCGTCGTCGGGCCCATCGCCTCCGTGCGATTCGACCAGCCCAAGCAGCACGCCGGGTCCTTTCCTCACCTGGCGGCCATCTATCACCAGGCTGTCCCAGTCCTGTTGCATCTGACCAGGACAGGTAAACCGCCACCGGCTACGTCAGGCGGTGCGACGGCGCACTACCGGGTCGCCGACCGCATCCTGGAATCCGCCCGCCTTTCGGACATGCTCACCACGCTGGACAGCTTTGGCCCGTATCCCGGCAGATACGATGAACACCCATGGCCAGAGCCCGTCGCGGACGCCTGGCGCACCGTCAACTCCGGTACACCAGTGCGCGACGCGGCCCGTCAGCTGTGGCCGCACTACCTACGGCGCGTGACCGACTGGTTGACCAGGGGACCACGCGCCAGCACACGGCAGCGGGCCGAGACACTCGCCGCCGGACACGCCCGCCTGTGCACCGCTGTCCTCACTCCCGCAGGAGCCCGATGATGACCGCTGTCCCGACCTCTGGTTTCTCCGCTTTCGCGCTGGAACCTTTTCCCGAGCTCCAGCCGGGTGCGGATCTGGCGGGCGCTATCACCGGCGTTTTGGCCTGTACTGGCATCGAGTTGCAGGACGGGGATGTGGTGGTGGTGGCTTCCAAGGCCGTGAGTGTCGCGGAGAATCGGTACGTCGACCTGGCCGGTGTCGTTGTTGGCCCGGAGGCGCTGGAGTTGTCCGCTCGCACGGGCAAGCCTGCCGAGGTCGTGCAGCTGATCTTGGATTCCAGTGACAGCTATTTCCTGGCCACCGACAGGGGCCCGATCATCGCGCGGCACCGGCTCGGCTTCCAGCTAACCTCTGCCGGGATTGACCGGGCCGGCCCGCGGGGTGCGTGGCTGTTGCCGGTGGATCCGGACGCCTCCGCCCGCGCCCTGCGGGATGCGTTGATCGCTCACGCGGGCGCGGAGGTGGCGGTGGTGGTCGCGGACTCCGACGGTCGTGCCGACCGGCGTGGGGCGACTGTCATTTCGATCGGCGCGGCGGGTGTGGGGCCTTTGCGTGTGACGGAGTACGGCGGTAAGCGGCAGGAGGAGACTGTCACCGATCTGATCGCCGCGGCGGCCGGGATCATCCTCGGGCAGCGGGGTCGTGGGGCCCCGGTCGCCGTCCTGCGCGGCATCGGCTACGAGAGCAGTGATGCGGGCGTGGTGTCGATGCTTCAACGCCGGCCGTGAGGCTCCTGCTCACGGGCGTCGCCGGGAGCATCGGCACCCGGCTGGCGGCCGATCTGGCCGCCCAGGGGATGTTGCTGCGGCTGCTTGACCGGCGGGCTTGTGCCGTCGAGCTGCCTGCGGGTGCCGAGTTCGTTCAGGCCGACCTGCGTGACCTGGATGCGGTCGAGAAGGCCAGCACTGGGGTCGCGGCCGTCGTGCATCTTGCGGGGATCACCCAGGAGGGACCGTTCCCGGAGTTGGTGGAGCACAACGTCACCGGCACCCACCACGTCCTGGAGGCGGCCCGCCGCCAGCGGGTGCGGCGGGTGGTGCTGGCCAGCAGCCACCACGTGACCGGCCTGAACCCCGTCGGCGCCCCGACCGCGCCGCTGGCCCCCGACAGCTTCTACGCGGTATCCAAGGTCACCGCTGAGGCGCTGGGCCACCTTTATGCCCACAAGACCACCATGCAGGTCGTCGCGGTTCGTATCGGTAGCTACCGAGATCACCCCACCGAGCCCCGCCACCGTGCGACCTGGCTGAGCCCCCGAGATGCCACCGCCCTGCTGTACGCCGCCGCCACCCGGCCCCTGACCTCCCCGTTCCTCACGGTGTACGGCACTTCTGACAACCGCGATTCGTGGTGGCCGCGCACTGGCTGGGACGCCCTCGGCTACCAGCCGGCTGACAGCGCCGACCGCCTATGCCCCGGTCTCGGGCCGCTGGCCGACAGCTGGATGGGCGGCGCCTTCGCCAACGCCGACCTTCTCACATAGGAATATAGGGAGGTCGACCCCCGCGGGTGCCTGGATCTGCTGCGCCGCCGCGTCGCCCTGCCTGGTCTTGGCTTTCTCCCCTGGGGCTGGCTTTCCCTACTTGGGAAGGAGGTGGTAGCCGGTGAATGATCTGGCCCTTCGGGTCCAGTCCCAGCTGACCGGCCGTGATCGCGTGTTGCTGGGCTGGTTGTACGACCACGGTGTCGGGACGTCGTTTCAGCTCGCGAACGCCTTGTTTTTCGTCGTTGGACTTCGGTCAGCGGCGGTTGCGGACCCTGTACCGGCTGGACGAACGCGTTGCCGCCCTCACTGTCAGCCGGGCCGCGCTGCCGGGTGGTTAGCGTGCCGACTGGTTGTGCTTGCGTACGAGGTCAGGTAGCTCGGCCAGCGAGTCGAGCTGGAATATGCATCGGTCGCTGATCGTCTTGTCGCCGAGGATGTAGCCCCACGGGCCGCGACGGACCAGGGCGGTGGCGATACCCGCCTCCTGCGCCGGCCGGATGTCGTTGTCCAACCGGTCTCCGACGTAGAGCACCTGGTCAGCGGGGCATCCTGCCTCGGTGATTACGCGGTCGAAGAACGCGGTGGAAGGCTTCTCCACGCCCCAGCCGTCCGAGGTGCCGATCACGTCGACCGGTAGGTCCAGGGCACGCAGGATTGTCTCCGCCCGCGCCGTCTGGTTGCCGGCGAGGCCGACCTGTAGCCCCGACTCGCGTAGCGCGGCCAGGCACGGCCGCGCATCCGGGTAGAGGTCTTCCTCGGTGAAGGACTCCGGCTGGCCCGCCGCCGTCCGGCGCTCCCGTTCCTCGGTCAGGTCGAAGCCCGGTCGGAAGACCTGGAACGTCTCCCGGTAGTCCAGGCCGCGAGCGATTATCGCCCCGAAGACGGCCGAGAAGGCGTGGCGCGGCACCCCGAGCCAGTCCGCCCAGGTGCCGTACTCCCGGGACTCGTCAACGATGGTCTCGCCCACGTCGAAGAATACGCTCGTGATCACCCGGCGATTGTGCCTGGTGCTCCCATCAGGAACAACGTGTACCGCGAGCCGAGCCGCCCGGCGGGCCAGTGCCGACCCGTCGGCCGCACCGACTACGACCCGGTGCGGGAAGCCGTGCCGGTCCGACTCACCGATGGAGCCCTCGGCGACCTGCACCCTGGCCGCTCGGTTAGCGGGAGCGCTGTCTCGCAAGGTGAGATGGCTGAACGGGTGGTTCAAGATTTTCCTGTCATTTTCGGCAGGGAATCCGTACCACTGGATACCAGTACGGGTTGACGGGTATCAGCGCGTCCTACTGGGTTTCGGAAGAGTCATGATCGGCTGCCGGTGATGTTGGTTGACAGGGTGCTGCCGGCGGATCCGCGGGTTCGGGGTTCGAGTCCCTGGCGGCGCACCAACGAGCAAGGCCCTGACCTGGTACTTCTGTACCGGTCGGGGCCTTCTTCGCGTACGGCGGTGGTGGCTGGTCGCTCGGTGGGTGCTCGGGAGCCGTTGGACCTCACGATCGCCCTGGCCGTCGCCAACATCCTGGTTCTGAGGTGGCCGGCGGCGTGGTGCCGGAGTCAGCGGTGTTGTGCTGCGCCGCTACCCCTACGCTGGCGGCATGAGGGGATCCAGCGCGGACCGGATTGGTAGGTGCTGATGAGCCGGCGTGCGGCAGCTGCTGCCGAGGTGATTCCCGACGCTGTTCGGACGGACGTGGTGACGCTGTGGCGCTACCACGACCTGCGGCACGAGTTGCGTTCGTGTGATGTGGGGATCGGGCTGGGTAGTCATGACCTTGGGGTGGCGGTCGTCGCGACGCGTCTGTTCTACGAGGGCCTGTTCCCAAGGATCGTGTTTACCGGCGCGAATGCTCCGACGACGGTTGGGCGGTTCCCGCGTGGGGAGGCGGTGCACTACCGCGAGTACGCCGTCGAGCAGGGCGTACCGGCGGGAGCGGTTTTGGTGGAGCCGCGTGCCACGAACACCGCCGAGAATCTGGAGTTCTCCCGTGCGCTGCTGGCCGAACGCCGGATCCCGGTGGAGTCGGTGCTGATCATGTCGCGGCCCTACCAGCAGCGTCGGGCTTACGCGACGTGCCGGCTGTTGTGGCCGGAGGTCGAGGTGGTGTGCGCGTCGAACCCACTCGACCTGGATGACTACGTGCATAGCATCGGCGACGCGCGGCGGGTGGTGGACATGCTGGTGGGCGACACGCAGCGGATCGAGGTGTACGCGCAGCGCGGGTTCGCGATCCCGCAGGAGATGCCGGACGAGGTGCGGGCGGCGTTCGAGCGCCTGGTGACGGCCGGTTACACGAGCCGGCTGATCTGAGCCGGGCTACCAGCGCAGCCCTTCCGGCCGGACTCCCATCCGGTCGCTGAGTTCAACGGCGAGTCGAGGTGGCCGGGGGCGGGTGAGGATGTCCCGGACCAGGTCGCGGGAGAGCCGGTGGTAGCGCACCTGGTCAGGGCCGATGACCTCGGCGTCCAGCAGCGTGGCGAGCGCGTCGTCGATGCGGTTCCACCGGGCGAGGGCTCGGGCGGTTTCGATGGCGTGGCGAACCTGCCGCTCGACGGGCACGGTGCTGGTGTCGAGTGGGGCGCCGATGGCGATGGCCCGTTGTGCGTCACCGAGTTCTATCGCGATGGTTGTCTTGTGGATCGACACGTGGTCGGCCCGAACGCGGTCCACACGTGGTTGCCATCGGCACCGAGCCGCCCAGCTTGGTAAGGAACAACGCGGCGAGCTGGTGCGCGTAGGCGGTCATCGCATGCGCGCGCCGACCATCGTCTCCGTTGTACGCCTCGGAGCGGTGAGGCAGTCGTGGATGAGGTGGGGCAGCCGGCGGGCTCGCCCTTCCCACGGCGAGCCCGTCGCTCATCGTCCCTGGTGGAGGTGGCGGCATGACGGTATACGTCTCGCGTTACCCTATAGCTTCCTTTGATCTGTAGTTCTCTTGCATCGGTGAGTGGAGCTTCCTAGGGCCTTGTTCGCTTCGTTGTGGTCGAGTGAGGGGAATTCCCGCCACGTCGGGGTAGGGCTGATGTCCGGTTTGTGTGAATGTGTCCAGCGTCACCCGGCCCGATTGGTAGGAAAGTGATTTCCGGAAATGGCGGACGTTAATGAACTCGCGGGTCGGTAAGGTGAGTGTTCGGCGAATGCTGTGGCTTTTTGCCGCCATGCCCCTCCTGGTCTGTTGCTGTGACGGCGTTGTGAAGTCGGGGGCCTGGCCCCCGGTCGGGGAAAGTGCTGTTTGCGGGAAGTATGAGTCGTCGTCAGGTGGTATCGTCCACCTAAAGGATGGCGGGGTTGCTGTAGTTTCCAACGTTATCTTCGAGGATTTCATGGGGCAGGGTGATCGCGAGGTTTCCGGGCTCGGTGACTGGCGGTTTGGGTGGGGAATTCTGGGGCCTGCGGAAGTCGACCTTAGTGTTGACCGATTCGCTTTTAGCTTGAGTGTTGAGCGGGGCTGGCTAGGGGGGGTTCATTTGTGGCATTTCATTGATGATCCCGACACTGGGGAGCGCGAGAATTTCATTCGCATTGCGGATTGTGTTAGTTGATGCCGAATTCCTGTTAGCAGCACGCGTTCGTTTTGAGTGGTTCGGCGGTCCGGGGTCGGCCAGCTCCCGTGTGGACGCATCGCGAATATTCCCGGTGGCGGATGCTGCGGTGATGCGAGGATCGCCGTTCGGGTCGGGACGGATGGGGAGGACGTTCGTGGACGTACGGCGGATCGGGCCGGAGCTGGTCGAGGCGGCGGCCGGGGTGCTGGCCGAGGCGTTTGACGGCTATTCCTGGACCGCGTGGACCGTCGGCGCGGATCGGCATCGGGAGCGGCTGGCGAATCTCTTCGCGGTGACCCTGACCACGGTTGGTCTGCCGTACGGGGATGTCTGGGCGGCGCTGGACACCCACGGCCACCCGCAGGCGGTGGCGGTGTGGTTGCGGTCGGACCGGCCGGTGCCCGACGAGGTCTGGGCCGACGTGGCTGCGGGGAACGCGGAGTATGCCGGGGACCGGCATCCGGCGATGCTCGCCGCGGAGGCGGCCTGTGCCCCGTTGCGGGCCGCGGAGCCGGCGTTCCTGCTGGCCACGGTGGGGGTGTGCCCGACCGGCCAGGGCGGGGGAGTCGGCTCGCGACTGCTGCGCCCCGGCCTGGCCGAGGCGGACCGGGCCGGCCGGCCGGCGACGCTGGAGACGTCCGCCTCGGCGAATCTGCGGTTCTACCGGCGGTTCGGGTTCGAGGTGACCGGGGAGGTGACCGTGCCGGGCGGGGGGCCGCGGGTGTGGGCGATGCGTCGTCCTCCGGCCCGCGTGTAGGCCGGACCGGACCGGGTAGGTCCCGCGCGTGGACCTGGTCGAGGAGTCGCCGTACCGTTTCCGGATCGATCGGCGGGACCCGATGCGGGTTCCCGGCGTGGTGTTCGCGGCCGAGGCGCTGTTGCCGGAGATCGGGGCGGACGGGTCGTTGGAGCAGGTCGCGGCCGTTGCCACCCTGCCCGGCATCGTCGACGCCTCATTCGCCATGCCGGACGTGCACCTGGGCTACGGCTTTCCGATCGGCGGGGTGGCCGCCACCGATGTGGCGGCGGGCGGGGTGGTGTCTCCGGGCGGGGTGGGCTTCGACATCTCCTGCGGGGTGCGGCTGCTCACGGCCGACCTCGATCTGGCGGGGCTTCGTCCCCGACTCGACGCGGTCATGGATGGGCTGGCTGAGGGGACGCCGCGGGGGGCGGGACGGGGCGCGGCGTGGCACCTGGAGGGCCGCGCGGACGTGGACGGGGTGCTGCGCGACGGGTCGCGGTACGCGGTGCAGCGTGGCTTCGGCGTCGAGCGGGACCTGGAACGCTGCGAGGACCAGGGTGCGCTGGGTGACGCCGACCCGGAGGCGGTCGGTGCACGGGCGATCGAGCGCGGCGCGAAGCAGGTGGGCAGTCTCGGCTCGGGCAACCACTTTCTCGAGGTGCAGGCCGTTACGGAGGTGTACGACCAGCACGTCGCGGAGGTGTTCGGGCTCCGGCCCGGCCAGGTCTGCGTGATGATCCATTGTGGTTCTCGTGGGCTGGGGCACCAGATCTGCGCCGACTACGTGCGCCGGATGGAGAAGGCGATGCCCCGCTACGGCATCGAGGTGCCGGACCGGCAGCTTGCCTGCGCCCCGGTCTCGTCTCCGGAGGGGCAGGCATACCTCGGTGCGATGGCCGCCGCCGCCAACTACGCCCGGGCGAATCGGCAGCTGCTCACCCACGTGAGCCGGCTGGTCTTTCGTCGGGTCACCGGGGCGAGTCTCGACCTGGTCTACGACGTCTCACACAACCAGGCGAAGATCGAGACCCACGGGGTGGATGGCGAGCGGCGTTCGCTCTGCGTGCATCGCAAGGGTGCCACCCGAGCGCTGCCTCCGGGGCATCCGGACCTGCCGGCGGAGCTTGCTGAGGTCGGGCAGCCGGTGCTCATCCCCGGGTCGATGGGCACCGCGTCCTACGTGCTGACCGGGGTCTCCGGTGCCCCGGCCTTCGCCTCCAGCTGTCACGGCGCCGGGCGGGTGCGCAGCCGAAAGCAGGCGGTGCGGGCCGAGCGCGGCCAGGATCCGCGCGAGCAGCTCGTCGCGCAGGACATCGCCGTACGCGGTGCTTCCCGGCGTGGCCTGGCCGAGGAGATGCCGGCGGCGTACAAGGACATCGACGCCGTGGTCGAGGCGACCGAGGGCGCCGGTTTGTGCCGGAAGGTCGCCCGGTTGGCGCCGATCGGCGTCGTCAAGGGCTGATGCCTCCGGGCTGGTCGCGCGGAGCTGACGGTGAAGCGCAGCAGCGGCCCGTCGGTGGACGCGACGTGCGTGCTTCGACGGGGTGCTGGCTCACACGTCCACGGTGAGCGCGCAGGACCAGCGGGGGCCGTCGGGGCCGAAGCGCAGCTCGTGCAGGGAGATGGCCTTCGGTACGGCGCCGATCAGCTCCACCGTGTCGGCGTCGGTGGTCTGCCAGCGTACGTATAGCCCGTCCGCGCCGTCGTCGCGAACCTCGGTACGCAGCGGCAGCTCGCCCCTGGTCTCCATTCGGAAGATCACCTCCTCGAGGATGTTCACCAGCACGTCGGTGTCCTCGTCGGCGGGGGCGTGGTACGCCCGTTCGGCGGTGGGTTGCGCCGTTCCCGGGTCGACGAAGGTGTCGATCAGGGCGGTGACCGCCTCGGCCACGCACTCTGCCCGCGTCGGCGCCCACGCCTCGATGCGTACGTCAGCGGTGTGCGGCAGGCAGCGGTGGCCGCGTTCGGGTCGTGGTTCCACGCCCCCGATCATCCGCTACGATCGCCTGCTCCGGACCCGGTTCGCCGCGGTGGGCCGCCGGACCCTGTTGAACGCGTTGACGCTCCTCGATATAGTTCAGTGCACAGGCTCGTTTACGGGAGACACCATGGCGACGACCGACCATGTTGACGTGCTCATTGTTGGTGCTGGTCTCTCCGGCATCGGCGCGGCCTGCCACCTGGTCCGGCACTGTCCCGAGAAGACGTACGCCGTGTTCGAGGCGCGGGACGCGATCGGCGGCACCTGGGATCTGTTCCGCTATCCGGGCATCCGGTCGGACTCGGACATGTTCACTCTCGGCTACTCATTCCGGCCCTGGAGTGACCCCACGGCCCTCGCCGACGGCCCGTCCATTCGGGACTACGTCCGGGACACCGCCCGCGAGTACGGCGTCACCGAGCACATTCGCTTCCAGCACCGGGTCGTCCGCGCTGACTGGGACAGCCGTGCCGCCCGGTGGACGGTGCACGCCCGCCGGGAGGGCGGCGAGGAGGTCGTCGTCACCTGCTCGTTCCTGCACACCTGCGCCGGCTACTACCGCTACGACCGGGGCTACACCCCCCAACTGCCCGGGGCGGAACGGTTCGCCGGCCGGATCGTGCACCCGCAGCACTGGCCCGCCGACCTCGACCACACCGGCCAGCGGGTGGTGGTGATCGGCAGCGGCGCGACCGCGGTGACCCTGGTACCCGCGCTGGCCGAGCAGGCCGCCCACGTGACGATGCTGCAACGCTCACCCACCTACATCCTGGCGCTGCCGGCGCGGGACTCAGCCGCCGCCGCGCTGCGCCGGGTGCTGCCGGAGCGGGTGGTCTACCCGGTGGTCCGCTGGAAGAACATCCTGTTGCTCACGGCGAACTACCAGCTCAGCCGGCGGGCCCCCAACCTGGTCCGGCGGCTGCTGCGGCGGGCCGTGCAAGGCCGGCTTCCGGCCGGCTACGACCTCGACCGACACTTCTCGCCCCGCTACAACCCGTGGGACCAGCGCCTCTGCGTGGTTCCCGACGGCGACCTGTTCCACGCGATTGCGGCGGGCCGGGCCTCGGTCGTCACCGACACCATCGACACCCTCACCGAGACCGGGCTCCGGCTGTCCTCCGGCGAGGAGCTGGCGGCCGATGTGGTCGTCACCGCCACCGGCCTGGAGCTGCTTGCGCTCGGCGGCGCCCGGCTCACCGTGGACGGTGCGCCGGTTGATCTGGCCAACACGGTCGCCTACAAGGGGATGATGCTCTCGGGCGTGCCGAACTTCGCGATGACCATCGGCTACGTCAACGCCTCCTGGACGCTTCGGGCCGACCTGATCGCGAGGTACGTGTGTCGGCTCCTCACCCACCTCGACCGCACCGGACAGCAGGTCGTCACCCCGCTGCCGCCGCCCGACGACGAGCGGCTCCCCCTCCTTGACCTGACCGCCGGCTACGTGCTGCGCGGCCTCGCCGCCCTGCCTCGGCAGGGGGCCCGCGCTCCCTGGCGGCTGCCCCAGAACTATCCGCGGGACCTGTTGCTGATGCGGTACGGCCGGCTCACCGACGCGGGCGTCCGGTTCTCTCGGGCCGGCAGGCCGGAGCGGAGGCCCGCGCATGCGTAGGTTTGACTACCACTGCGCGACCGCGGTGGTCACCGGCGCCGCCAGCGGGATCGGCGCCGCCCTCGCCCATGGCCTGGCGGCGCGCGGCAGCGACCTGGTCCTGCTCGACCGCGACGCCGAGCGCCTGGCCACCGTGGTGGGCGCGGTCCGCGCCGCGTACCCCGACCGGCGGGTGGACCCGGTCGTCGTGGACCTCGGCGACGCGGTGGCCACGGCGGAGGCAGCCGAGCAGGTCGGCGTCCGCCATCCCCGAATCCGGTTGCTGGTCAACAACGCCGGCGTGGCACTGGGCGGTCGGTTCGACCAGGTGACCCTGGACGAGTTCCAGTGGGTGGTCGACATCAACTTCCGTGCGGTCGTGCAGCTCACGCACGCGTTGCTGCCCGCTCTGAAGGCGGAGCCCGGCGCGCACCTGGTAAACGTCTCCAGCCTGTTCGGGCTGATCGCCCCGCCCGGGCAGGCCGCCTACTCGGCGACCAAGTTCGCCGTCCGCGGCTTCACCGAGGCGCTGCGGCACGAACTGATCGCCGACGGCATCGGCGTCACCGCCGTGCACCCCGGCGGAATCGCCACCCGGATCACCGAGAACGCGCGGTTCGGCAGCGGCGTCGACCGGGACGACCACGAGGCGGGCCGGCGCCAGTTCGATCGCCTGCTCCGCATCCCACCCGCCCGGGCCGCCGAGGTGATCCTGCGCGGCGTGGAACGCCGCCGGCCCCGGGTGCTGATCGGCTGGTCGGCGAAGCTGCCCGATTTGATCGCCCGAATCGCACCGGGCTCGTACGGGCGGCTGCTGCGGGTCGGACTCAACCAGACCGCCGGTGCGTCGACTCGTCGGCTGACCACCGGGGCCGCGCCGGCACCGCAGCCGGCCGACCAGCCGCCGGCGTCGCCGTCCCCGGCGGACGACCTGGTGTGACCGCCGACGTCTGGTTCGCGTTGTCGCTCATGTCGTCTGCAGCCCTCACGACATCAAGATCTACGACCCGGCGGTCAACGTCACCTTGCTTTCTCTCTATTCAGCGCCGTGCTTTCGGGCCCTGGCCGGGCACGTCAGCGCGCCAGAACGTGGTGCCGCCGGCATCGGCGACGCGTGGTGAGAACCCGTAGCCCTGCAGCCGAACCGAGCTGTGGCCGTCTGCGGTCCAGGTGCGGCGCTTTGGCGTTCCGTCGTGTGCCGTCAGCGCCCTTTGCCCGGTTTGTGGCTGCTGGAAGTCGCTGATCGCCTGTGACCTGGGACGCAGCTCTCCCCACCCGGGGCGATCCCGGAATGTCGGACATGGCGATCGGGTTGTGTCCCCGGTACCGCCGGAACCCAAACCCCGCGTGGCGGTTCCCCGAGGAGTGCTCACCCGGAGCGCTTCGCCTGACCGAAAGGGCACATCGTGAAGGATGACTTCACCCGATGGCTCCCGGCCATCGCGAAGACCCCGTACCAATGGCTCTCGACCGAGCCGAACCGCAAGTTTGTCCTGAGCGTGGCTGGCGTCGCCGCGATCGGAGGTCTCGCGCTCGCGCCGACCACCGCGGCGGCCTCGGTGACCAGCGGCCCGCATCCGGGCGCCGTAGCCGCCATTGAGCTGGCCACCGGCAAGCAGGCCGCAGACAGCGAGTCGGACCCGGACCTCGAGCCGGACCCGACCGGGTCGACCACCGAGCCGGACCCGACCGAGTCGACCGAGTCGACCACCGACCCGGACCTCCAGCGGGGCCCGACCGAGTCGACTCCTGACCCGGACCGGAGCCCCGAGACGGCAGCGAGCGACACCGACAGCACCGACTCGCCCACCCGGGAAGAGCTGATCCCCCACGGGGTGCAGGGCGCCCAGTCCTACATCCAGGTTGACGACGCCCAGCGCGTGAACGCCAAGGAGATCATCGAGGTCGCCAAGGCGACCGGGGTCGGCGAGCGGGGTGCGGTCATCGGCGTGGCGACCGCGCTGCAGGAGTCGAAGCTGTACAACCTCGGCCACCTGGGCAGCTACAACGACCACGACTCGCAGGGCCTGTTCCAGCAGCGCCCGTCGACCGGGTGGGGCACGCCGCAGCAGATCACCGACCCGCAGTACGCCGCGACGGCGTTCTTCGAGGCGCTCAAGAACGTCAACGGCTGGCAGGAGCTGCCGCTGACGACCGCGGCGCAGACGGTACAGGTGTCCGCGTACCCGTTCCACTACGCGCAGTGGGAAGAGCAGGCAGCGGAGCTCGTCGCCGAGCTCTGGTGACCACCGGCCGGCCGTTGCCCAGCTGGGCAACGGCCGGCCCTTCGGTCAGCTCAGCGGCGCGCTCTCCCGGTGCAGCCGCGACGAACCGGCGGTAACCGACCAGCCCGTCACAAAGCGGCTACCGGTGCTGCTCTGGGTCCGGTCCACCAGGTGGAACCAGTCCATCCGGCACTGCTGCGGCGTCACCTCCAGCACCCCGTAGCCGTGCCCGTCCAGCTCGGTCCAGCGTACGTGCGGGTTGGTCGAGCGGATCAGGCCCGACGCCAGATCGCTGAGCACGTTGCCCTCCCGCATTCCCAGGAAGTCGTTGATGTTGTCACTGGTCACCGACGGCACCACGAACTCGGCGGCAGCCGGGTTGGTCAGCCCGGTCGACTGCGTGGTCAGCTCGTTCGCCCACGAGGTGTGGATGTCACCGGTCAGGAAGACCACGTCTTGGGTGTCGGTCGCCAACAGGTGGTCGATCAGCTCGTTGCGGTCGGCGTTGTAGCCGTCCCACTGGTCGGGGTTGAGCACCGCGCCGTTCTGCGGGATGCCGAGCAACGTGCCCAGCGGCCCGAGCAGCCAGGAGGGGAGGGCACCCACGTCCAGGCGGGAGATCATGACCGGGTTGCCGACCAGCTTCCACTGGGCGTCCGAGTCGGCCAGGCCGGCCTTCAGCCAGGCCATCTGCGCCTCGCCGGTGATCGTCCGCTCCGGGTCGTCAATGGCCAGACCCGATGCCGGCTCGGACCGGTACGTCCGCAGGTCCAGCATGGACAGGTCGGCGAGCCGGCCGAAGCGCAACCGCCGATAGATCGCACCGTCCGCCCCGGTGCGCACCGGCATCCACTCCGCGTACGCCTGGCGCGCTGCCGCCACCCGATCGGTGAAGCTGCCCTCGGCGCCGGGGGTGTGGTTCTCCGCGCCGCCCGACCACTGGTCGTTGGCGACCTCGTGGTCGTCCCAGGTGATCGCCCATGGCACCGACGCGTGCAGGGCCTGAAGATCGGGGTCGCTCTTGTAGAGCGCATGCCGGATGCGGTAGTCCTGCAGTGTCAGCGTCTCGTGTGCCGGTTGGACGGACCGCACCACGGTGTCCCCGGCGGCGAACTCCCCGGTGCCGTACTCGTACAGGTAGTCGCCGAGGTGTACCACCAGGTTCAGGTCACCCCGCTCGGCGAGGTGCCGGTAGGCGGCGAAGTAGCCCGCCTCCCAGTTCGAACACGACACCACACCCAGTCGGATCCGGTCGATGTTGGCGTCCGTCTCCGGCGCGGTCATCGTTCGGGCCGTGGGCGACCAGGCGTCGGCGTAGCCGAAGCGGAACCAGTACGTGGTGGCTGGCGCGAGCCCGCTGACGGGAACTTTGACCGTGTGGTCCCGAGCTGGGCCGGTAGCGACGGTGCCCTGCGCCGCCACGGTGGCGAAGTCCGGGTCGGCGGCCACCTGCCAGGTCACGGTCACCTCCGGGCCGACGCCCGAGCCCGGCTGGGAGTCCTCGGTGGGGGTGAGGCGGGTCCAGAGCAGGATTCCGTCGGGCAACGGGTCACCGGAGGCGACGCCGTGCCGGAAGGCGCTACCGGTGGCCCCGGCCGGGCCGGCGAGGGCGGCGCTGGCGAGAACGGCGGTGCCGGCCGAGGCGCCGGCGATACGCAGGAGGGTCCGACGGTCGAGGGAGTTCGTCATGGGCACTGTTTCTACCGGCAGGTAGGGTCCGGCCGCTGCCTCGTATCGGCGTGTTCGCCGTTTTTTCAGTTGGGCGTCGTCGAGTCTTCCGCTCAGCGGCGGTCGCGGACGATGTCGGTCAGCGCCAGGCAGAGCGCGAGCATGCTGATTCCGCTGATCAGGAGCATCGCGTGATGGAAGGCGACCGACCAGTCCCCGGTGGCCCCCTGTGCCGCGAAGATGACACTGCCGACCGTGGCGATACCGGCGGCAGACCCGATGCGCTGGCCGGTCTGCAGCATGCCCGCGCCGCTGCCGGCCCGCGACACCGGCACCTGGGCGAGGGTGAGGGCCTGGTTCGGGGTGACCACCAGTCCACTGCCGAGCCCCGCCACCAGCAACGGTGTGGCGGTCCACCAGGACACGGTGGCGCCCGGGGGGACCCGGTTTACGACGAGGACCACGACGACGAGGCTGACGGCGACGGTGGCCAGACCGAGGGCGACCAGTGGTCGACCGACCCGGCCGACGATCCGGCCGCCCAGCACGGAGGCGATGGCGAAGCCAGCCGTGAACGGGGTGCTGGCCAGCCCGGCGGCGAGTGCGCTGTGCCCGAGACCGTTCTGCAGGTACACCGTGAGGACGAAGAAGATGGAGGTGAACCCGCCGAAGTACAGCAGGGCGATCAGGACACCGAACCGGTACGAGCGAATGCCGAGTAGGCGCGGGTCGAACAGGGGCTCGCGGCGGCGGGCGTACCACCGCTCCCAACCGGCGAAGGCGGCCAGCGTCAGCAGACCGGCCGGGAGCGTCAGCCACCTTGCCGGACCCTGCCAGTGCTGTTGGACCAGGGGCAGCAGGACCAGCAGGACACCCCCGCCGAGCAGGAGCAACCCGACCAGATCACACCGGTGCCGGTCGGGGGTTCCCTGGGCGCGGTGTGGGAGAAGGCGCCAGCCGAGGACGGCGGCGAACATACCGAGCGGCACGTTGACGAAGAAGACCCATCGCCAACCGTGCTCGGTCCCGCCGATGTGGATGAGGAGGCCGCCGAGCAGCGGCCCGACGGCGGTGGAGATGCTTACCGCCGCCCCGAGTAGCCCGAACGGGCGGCTCCGCTCGGAACTCGGAAAGAGTTCCTGGATCAATCCGGTGACCTGTGGGTTGATCAGTCCGGCGGCGGCACCCTGGAGCAGGCGGGACGCGATGAGCCAAGGGGCGGTAGGAGACAGCCCGGCCGCCACGCTGGTGGCGGTGAACAGCGCGACGCCGACGACGAAGACGGTCCGCCGCCCATGCCCGTCGCCGAACCGGCCGCCGGGCACCAGCATCAACCCGAACGTCAATGTGTAGCCGGCGAGGACCCACTGCACGTCACTGGGGGCAACCTCGAGTGCCCGGTCCATCGACGGGATGGCGACGTTGACGATGCTCACGTCGAGCACCGTCATGAACACAGCGACCAGACCAACGCCGAGCGCCGCCCCTCGGCGTTGTCGCTCGGCCAGGTCACGACCGGGTGGTGCGGGGCGCGGGGAGGGGCGGTCACCCATCCGCCCGGCTACCCACCCACTTCGGGGTGTCGCGGCCTCACGTCAGTTGTTGGGCGCAGAACCGCGGGCCGAAGTCCAGGCCGGCCATCGGTGAGTCCTCGCGGTGCAGCAGGTTCTTCTCGGTGAGTTGGTGTAGAGGAGCGATCAGTTGTTCCTCGGTCAACCCGGTCTCCTCGGCGATCAGGTCTGGGTACGGCACCTGGCCGCGGGCCTCCAGGACCGCGACCGCGTCGTAAACCCGTTCCTCGAGCTCCGACAGTTGCACCTGCCGCATGTCGTCCTCCTTCGGATACCGCCGCGCGGGGCGGGCGGTCGGCCTGGGCGGTGGTTACCCGGCTGGCGACCGAAGATGCTGCCCCGATCGGGTATGTCGCCCCGTCCCGGCCGTCGGCTGGGGTGGGCCCGGTGCCGACCGGGGGGCGCCGGGTCACGACGCTGCCGGGGCCCGCCCGCCTCGACCAGGAACGTTGACGTGGGTCCTAGGCTGGCAACGGTGACGGTCTGGGATCTTGCGGTGGTGGGTGCGGGCCCGGCAGGCCTGTCCGCCGCCCACGTCGCGGCGCGGGCGGGCCTGACGACCCTCGTTCTGGAGCGGGCGGTACATCCGCGTTACAAGACTTGTGGTGGCGGCCTGATCGGCACCTCGCTGGCCGCACTGGCGGACCGGATCGAGGTGCCCGCGCAGGATCGGGCGGAGCGAGTGACCTTCACCCTGGATGGGCTGCGGGCGTTCACCCGGCGGAGCGCGGCCGGTCCGCTGGTGACGATGGTGTGCCGGGACGAGTTTGATGACCGGCTACGGGCCGCAGCGGTCGCCGCCGGGGCCAAGCTGCGTCAGCGAGTCGCGGTCCGGGCGGTGGAGTCGGAGCCGGACCGGGTCCGACTGCGGCTGGCCGACGGGGCGACGGTGACCGCGCGGGCGGTGATCGGCGCCGACGGGTCGTCGGGGGTGACCGCACGGCACGTGGGGGTGCGACACCGGCAGGTCGACCTGGGGTTGGAGTTGGAGCTGCCGGTGGCACCGGCCCAACGGGCCCGCTGGCGGGGCCGGGTGCTGCTGGACTGGGGCCCGCTACCCGGCTCGTACGCCTGGGTGTTTCCGAAGGGCGACCTGCTGACGGTGGGGGTGATCGCGGCGCGGGGGACGGGGGAGCAGACCCGGGCGTACCTGCGGTCGTTTGTGGACCGGGTGGGCCTGGCCGGAGTCGAGCCGGCGCACGATTCCGGGCACCTGACCCGGTGTCGGCAGGAGGGCTCGCCGCTGCGCCGGGGGCGGGTCCTGGTGGTGGGGGACGCGGCGGGGCTGCTGGAGCCATGGAGCCGGGAGGGGATCAGCTACGCCCTGCGTTCCGGCGCGCTGGCGGGGGCGGCGGTCGCCGCTGACAATCTCAGCCAGTACGAGTCGGCAGTCGCGGGGGAGTTGGTCCCATCGATGCGGGCGGGCCAGCAGCTGCTGGAAGCCTTCTCGCGTCGGCCGGGGCTGTTCCACGGGCTGTTGGCGACGCCGCCGGGCTGGCGGGCCTTTGTCGCCTTCTGCCAGGGACGGGCTGGCTTCGATGACCTGCTCTCCCGGGTACCGGTGCGGATGGCGTTCGGAGTTCTGGCGGGGCTGCCCGGGCGGAGAAGCCCCCGCCCGCGCTGACGCTGTTGGTCTCCGCGGCTCGCGGGCGGCATCAACGGCGCGGCTCCCGCACCCGTCCAGGATCCTAGGATGCTTTAGCGGTGGTGTCGCCGCCCACCGAGACCAGCGGGGGAGCAGTCCGACCTGTTGTCCGCCACCGGTAACGGCTGACCAATCGGTACTGGCCTGGTGACCGTTGTCACCAGGCCAGTAGGAAGGGCGGGGGCGGGTACGCTGTTGACACGGGTGTCGGTGTGTCCAGTGTCCCCGGGCCTCACCAATATGCCGTCGCGGAATACCGTTCGGCTGGAGCCGCCACGCGCCACGCGCCGAGAGGCGACCTGCACACCGGCCACCTCAGCACCGCCCTCCGAGGCTTAGGTCTCGGGGGGCGGTGTTCTTCTCCCGCCGAACCCGAAGCAGTGCCGGCCACCGGCTCCGGGCCCCCGAGGTGGCCCCGCGTGCGGGGCCACCTCGGTAGCGTCTGAGCATGGACCCTTCAGCGATCTGGCGGGACCGGCAACACCGGTGGCGGATCGAGGCGTACCGCGCGCCCGACCTCCGGTTCGCGATTTTTGCCACCAGCGGGACGACCGAGTCGGCGCCGCTGTGGTTGTTCGGAATGTCGGCGTTGGCGCGTTGGCTGATGAGCCACAAGATTTCACTCGACGACCTGGAGGTCGACTGACCCCTGTTCAGGGGAAAAAAGTAGTTTGCCAGCCTTTGCGGCTGGTGCTGGCTAGGGTCACCGAGTGTGAGGGACCGAGGAGTACGTACCGCCGTGGCGGTGCTGACCGGGCTGGCAGTCATCTACTTCGGAACAACTGGCCGGGATCAACCGGACGGCGAGGGCGTCACCACCGGCCTGATCGTGCTTGCTGTGCTCGCGGCGCTGCTGGTGTGGCACCTCACCCGGCCCCGCGGCGACGCAACGAAGTGACCGGTCACCGGCGTGCCGCCCGGGTCACCGCGCCAGCGGATTCCTCGCCGAGCGCGACCCGCACCAGGGCGGCGGCGAATCGGCCGAACTCCGCCTCCGCCACCAGGCTGGCGAGCCGCCGCGGGGTTTGCGGCAGGCCCAACCGCTCCGCGCCACTGAGGGTGCGGCGGTCGGCGAAGGGACGCAGGTCCGGCCAGACCGCCTGGGCCTCGCGGAGGAAGATGTCCGCGCCGGCGGGCCCGATGCCCGGAAAAGCGGTGAGCAGCCGGCGTAGCTGCGCCGGCTGGCCCTGCGCGGTCTGGTGCAGCCGGCGCAGGTCACCCTGCCAGCGGTCCAGGCAGAGTCGTGCGCCCGTGCCGAGCAGCGTGGCCGTCCGCTCGTCGTAGCGCCGGTAGTGCCCGCGACCGAGCGCGTCAACCCGGTCCTGCCAGGTGGCCGCCTCCATCGCCGACGGGGTGCGGTAGCCGGCGGCGAAGAGCTCCCGGGCGGCCGCCACCGCGACGCCGGCTCGGATCCGTGCGCTCAGCAGGGTGGCGAGCACCAACAGTTGATAGAGCGGGCCGGGCCGGTCGGCCAGCCGGATCCCGGCCTCCTCGGTGTAGGTCTGTCCGCGTCGTTCCAGCAGCACCCGCGCTGTCTCGTGACTGTCTCCCACCGGCGGGGGGTACCCGTCGTAGGCCGGGTTAGCCCGCGGCATGTCCGGTGACGTCGGTGGGTATTCAGGGTGGAGCGGCCGCCACGGGCGCCGCCGTCCAGCGGGAAGGAGACAGCGGTGACGAACCCGCAGCAACAGGAGGCCCGGCGTAGCGCCCGGGGCTCGAACGTGCAGGACACCAAGGGGCCCGGTCCGATGGGTCACCCACGTAACCGGGGATCGTCCCAGGGGGACCGGGGGCGTCCGGTGCCCCGGGGCCAGGTTTCCGGCCATGGACCCCCGGGCGAGCCGGTTGCTGAGGACGACAGCTGATCCCCACCGCCCGCCCTGCGTTCGCAGGGCGGGCGGTGGGGTGGCCAAGCCTCAGGTGGGTGGCATCCGGAGTCGGTTCCAGGTCGTCGCCGCGACCAGGCCGTACGCCAGGTGCGGGATGAGGTCGGACAGCCAGTCCCCACGGCTCCAGGTTCGTGGGTCGCTGACTCCGAAGACGGCGTACGAGCCGCCGGAGGCGGTCATCACCCCGCCGCCGAGCAGCCCACTGGCCAGGGCCGGCGGCATTGGTCGGCCCCGGGTCAGCAGGGCGAGGCCGACTCCGGCCGCGATCCCGATGCCGTATCCGAGTAGCGGGCCGAGTCCCGAGCGGCGGTTGGACGCCTGGGGTTCGGGGCCGAGGTTGAGGTGGGTCACCTCGGCGACCCGGCCGGCGCTGCGCTCTGGGGTGCTACTCGCCGGCCGGGCTCGTAGCGTCATGTCCAGGTAGGTGACGATGTTGAGGGCGGTGGTGCCGGCCGCCCCGGCGATCGCTCCGTCGGCCAGGAATCCGGCTCTCATTGCGGGTCGCCGCCGTGCTGGCCGTACGCGTCGTTCCCTGGTGGTGGTGCTGGCATCCGGGTGCCTCCTCGATCGCGCTCATCGTGGTGTCTGCCGGGCGTCTACCCGTCTGAGGTGGTGACCAACCGCGTCGAGCGGATCAGCCGGGAGCGCGGACAACCGCGACCGGGCAGTCGGCGTGGTGCAGTGCGGACTGGCTGACCGAGCCCAGCAGTAGACCGGTGAGCGCACCGCGTCCGTGTCCGCCGACCACCAGTAGTTGGGCCTGCTGGGATGCTTCGGTGAGGATCGGCGCGGGCCGGCCGCGGATGGTCTGGTGGTGGACGGTGAGATCCGGCCATCGCTCGGCCAGCCCGGCGACGGATTCGGCGAGTAGCTGGCGTTCCTCGTGGCGTAGCTTCTCCTCGTCGTAGACGAGAGGCTGCATGTCGCCGGGTTCCCTGGCGACCGGGTGTAGGTAGGCGTGTACCGCGACGAGGTCGCTGCCGCGCAGCGACGCCTGTTCGGCAGCGAATTCGATGGCGGGAGGGGACACTGCGGATCCGTCCACCCCGACGATCACCGGCCCTTTGGTGCGACCCGTGCCGCGGGCGACCAGGACCGGGCAGTCGGCGTGGGTGGCGACCTGTACCGCGACCGAGCCGACGACCAGGGCCGCGAAACCGCCCATACCCCGGTCACCCAACACGATCAGCACGGCGTTTGGTGCTTCACCGACCAGTACGGCGGCGGCCTCGCCGTCGATGATCTCACCGGAGACGCGGAGGCCGGGCGCGGTCGCTTCGGCTTCGGCGACTGCGTCGGCGACGAGTTGCTCCGCCTGGTTGCGGAGGCCCGATCCAGGTGGTCCGCCGGGTGGTGCTCCCACCGGCACGTGGAGGAGCGGCCAGATGAAGCCGTGGACGATCCGCAGCAGCCGGTTGCGGCGGGCAGCCTCACCGGCCGCGAGGCGTACGGCCCGTCGCGCCTGCTCGGACCCGTCCACGCCGACTACCACTGCGGCGCCGTTCGACGAGTTCACCCCTTCACCCCCGCGGTCAGTATCGCGGCCAAGGGGTGGCCCGGGGCCGCAACTGACGGGTTCACCCCCAGCTGGCGTTGCCGTTCGGGAAGCGGTGCCAGGGCGAACCCCTAGTATCCTAGGCTGCTCTAGGATACGTGTGCCATCCCACACCCGGACACCACACGTATCCGCGCTGAGTCAGCACATCAATGCCGTGACCGGGCGGATATAGTGGCAGCGCAACTGACCCGGACCACGATCATTTCGATCGCAGGGCGGGTCCAACGGGTCGGCCTTGCGCTGGGGTAACCGTGCCGATGCCTACCGACCCGGCAGCACGGCTGGCAGACGTGGGTCGGGCGCCGAGGCGCACAGTGGAGGAGGTTCGGTGTCGCAGCGGCCGGCTCGAGTTGACACTCCGCAGGCCTCCGGCCACCTCACCGACCAGGTCTTCACGCTGCCGAACCTGATCACCTTCGTCCGGCTCCTCGGTGTTCCGGTCTTCCTCTACCTATTCCTGATAGCCCATGCCGATGTGGCCGCGATCGTGGTGCTGGCGGTGGGTGGCACTACTGACTGGGTGGACGGCTGGGTCGCCCGGCGGCTTGGGCAGGTGAGTCGACTGGGCGAGCTCCTCGATCCGTTCGTGGACCGCCTCTACATCCTGGCCACGCTGGTCGCGTTCACGGTCCGTGAGGTGGTGCCGTGGCAGTTCACGGTGGGACTGCTTGCCCGTGAGGTGCTGCTGATGGGTTCCCTCGGCACGCTACGTCGCTACGGATACGGGCCGCCGCCGGTGCACTATGTGGGCAAGACGGCGACGTTTCTGTTGTTGGCCGCGTTCCCGGTCCTGTTGCTGGCGAAGGCGGCACCAGGAGTAGCCGTCAGCGCGGTTGGTTGGAGCCTGGCCTGGTGGGGTCTGACCCTGTACTGGGTCGCCGGCACGATGTATGTGGTGCAGGCCAGGCGGCTGGTGCGGGCAGCGAGGGCGCGATGACCGACTCGCAGCTTCGACCGGAGAGCCGGGAGCCGACCGGACGGACGTACGCGCCGGATTTCCTCACCGAGCTGTTCCGCAATCCGCTCGATCCGGGGTACGCCGACGCGGCGGCCCGCCGGCGGCAGGGTGCCACGGTGCGGTGGCGCCGGTCGATCCGGGCCGTGAGCCTCGTCGTCGTCGTGGTGCTCGGGTTTCTGTTCGCGGTGGCGTACCGACAGACGGTGGCGGCGGCGCCGGGGCGCCAGCAGGCCCGGGAGGGTCTGGTGGCGCAGATCGAGCAGCGGGAGGAGGAGACCGACCAGCTGTCGGAGCGGGCCGACGCGTTGCGGGCGGAGGTGGCCCAGCAGCGGGCCGCCGCGCTGGGGACGGAGGCGGCGCAGCTGCACGAGCTGGAGGCGGGCACCGGTTTGGGCCGGGTGCGTGGGGACGGTGTGGTGGTGCGATTGGCCGACGCTCCGTCAGATCAGCCGATGGTGCCGGATCCGGTCTCCGGGCCGCCGCGGGTGATTTACCTCGATCTCCAAGGGGTCGCGAACGGGCTGTGGGCGGCGGGGGCGGAGGCGATCTCGATCAACGGGCAGCGGTTGACGGCAACGTCCACGATTCGGTCGGCGGGGCAGGCGATTCTGGTCGATTTTCGGCCGGTGACCGGACCCTACGAGGTGTCGGCGATCGGCCCGGACGATTTGCGGGAGCGGTTCGCGCAGACCCGGATCGCGGCGATCATGAAGCAGGTCGCGGCGGATACCGGGGTGGCGTTCGAGGTGCGGGACACCGATGACCTGAAACTGCCTGCCGCGCCGGATCCGCGGCTACAGTACGCGCAGTCACCGGCCAGTCCGACGCCGTCGGGTCGGTCGGTCAGTCCCGGGGCGTCTGGTTCGCCGACGGCTCCCGATTTTGGAGGTGGCCGATGATCGCGGCGTTGGCGTTGCTCGCGGGCATGCTGCTTGGGTTGTGGCTCGATCCAACGGTGCCGGGGGCGTTGCAGCCGTATCTACCGATCGCCGTGGTGGCGGCGTTGGACGCGGTGTTCGGTGGGGTGCGGGCGAAGCTGGACCGGATCTTCGACGACAAGCAGTTCGTGGTGTCGTTCATCTCCAATGTGTTGGTGGCTGGTCTGATCGTGTACGTGGGGGATCAGCTGGGGGTGGGTAGCCAGCTCTCCACTGGTGTGGTGGTGGTGCTGGGGGTTCGGATCTTCGGGAATGTGGCGGCGATCCGCCGGCACCTGTTCCGGGCGTAGGTTTGTCGTGATGAGTGGTGACGAGCACAACGAGACGGGTACGGGTTGGCCGGGCCAGCCGGGTCCGGTGCCGCCGACGGGTCCGGCGAGGGAGCCCGATCCTCGTCCGGACGCGCCGGATCCGGACGAGTTGAGTCCGCTGGCACCGGAGGCCGCGCCAGCCGAGTCGGGTGAGCCTGCCGAGTCGGGTGAGGCGACGCTGGAACGCTCAGCAGGGCGTCCGTTCACGTCCGCCCTTGCCCTGATCGGTGGCTGGCGGCGGACGAGTCCGGCCACCGTGATGATCTTTGTCTTGTTGGCGTTGCTGGGGTTCACGCTGGTGGAGCAGTTGCGGACGACGTCAACGGATCCGTATACCTCAGCCGCGCGGCAGGAGGATCTGGTGCGGATTCTCTCTGACCTGAACGCTCGGGAGGACCGACTGCGGCAGGACATCGCGGCGTTGGAGGACAGCCAGCGGCAGCTGGCGTCGGGCGAGCAGGGCCGGCAGGCCGCGTTGGAGGAGGCGGCGCGGCGGGCGGATGAGTTGGGGATTCTGGCGGGGACGCTACCGGCGCAGGGGCCGGGGTTGACGGTGCGGTTCGAGCCCGGTGGTGGGGCGGCGATTTCGGCGATGCGGGTGTTGGACGCGGTGCAGGAGTTGCGGGGCGCGGGCGCTGAGGCGATGCAGATTTCCGGCGGCGACCAGGTGACGGTACGGATCGTCGCCTCGACATATTTCCTGGATGGGGAGAATGGTTCCCTTTTCGTGGATGGGCGGTTGTTGACCGGGCCGTACACGATCACGGTGATCGGGGATCCGGCGACGATGCGTACGGCGTTGAACATTCCGGGCGGGGTGGTGGCGACGGTCGACGGCGACGGCGGTACGGTGATCGTCGAGGATCGTGAGGTGGCCGAGGTTTCGGCGCTGCACGCCCCGATCGAGCTGGAACACGCCCGTCCGATTACGTGACTGGCGGCGCGGCTGCGTCGTCACGTGGGGGACTGGCGCACGATGGGATGAAGGACGCATCTGGTGATTCCTGAGGATCTACGGTATACCGCCGAGCACGAGTGGGTTGCGGGTGGTGGCGATGGCGTGCTGCGGGTTGGTATCACGCACTTCGCGCAGGACGCGCTGGGTGACATCGTCTTCGTCCAACTGCCCGAGGTGGGGTCGGCGGTGTCCGCCGGCGATTCGGTAGGTGAGATCGAGTCGACGAAGAGTGTGTCGGAGATCTACGCCCCGGTCGGCGGGACGGTGTCGGCGTGCAATGAGGCGCTGGGCGATACTCCCGAGCTGATCAATAGTGATCCGTATGCTGCGGGTTGGCTGTTCGAGGTCACCGTGGCTGATCAGGGCGGGCTGGACGGCCTGCTGTCGGCGGGTGCGTATCGCGAGCTCACCGAGGGCTGAGTGGTGCCCTTCTGCCGGCGTGGGGGTTGGTTCCGCGCGTCCGGTTGCCCTGCTTTTCGGCGCTGGCTAGGCTCGCCCAGTCGACCGAGAATCCGATAGTTGAGCGTTGTGTAGGTGCCTTCCTGGCACGGGGAGCCAGCCGCCGGGTGCGAGAATGCCCGGCGGCCAAACCCGCTCTTACCCGACGCTGACCGAATAGATCCGTGAGGTGGTCCCGATGACGCGCCCAGACGACGAGTTCCCCCCACTCGACGTCACTTCGACGCTCAATCTCGGCTCGCTCGAAGAGGCCCTGGAGGGGCCCGCTACCGATGTGATGCCGAACCGGATGTCCGGTTCGTTGCCGCCAGGGATGGCTCTGCTGGTGGTGCGGCGGGGGCCGAACGCGGGCGCCCGCTTCTTGCTGGACCACGATGTGACGACCAGTGGGCGGCATCCGGACAGTGACATTTTCCTGGATGACGTGACGGTGTCGCGGCGGCATGCGGAGTTCCACCGGGATGGTGGGACGTTCACGGTGCGGGATGTGGGGAGCCTGAACGGGACGTATGTGAACCGGGAGCGGGTCGAGGCGGCTACGTTGAGCAATGGCGACGAGGTGCAGATCGGTAAGTTCCGGTTGGTGTTCCTTGCTGGTCCGCGGCCCGATGAGGGGGCCGGCCGGGGGTGAGTGAGCCGGCGGCGTCCGCTGCGGCGGGGTCACCCCGTCCGCAGCCGTTGATGAGCATCGGTGAGGTGCTGGCCCAGTTGCGGGTGGATTTTCCGGATGCCACGTTGTCGAAGTTGCGGTTCCTCGAGGCTGAAGGCCTGGTGGAGCCGCAGCGGACGGCGGCGGGGTACCGGAAGTACAGCTGGGATGATGTGGCGCGGTTACGGTTTGTGTTGACCGCGCAGCGGGATCAGTATCTGCCACTGCGGGTGATTCGTGAGCAGTTGGCGGACTGGGATGCCACGGGTGAGCAGCCGGGTCGTTCTCGGCCTGCGTTGGTGGCGGTGGGCCCGGGTGGGGAGGTGCCGGGGCAGCAGGCGGAGGCCGAGTCGGCGCGGTTGGAGCGGGCCGAGTTGATTGCCCGCAGCGGTGTGGATAGGGCGGCGCTGGCGGAGTTGGAGCGGCTTGGTGTGGTGGTGTCAGATCCGCCGGGCTGGTATGACGGAGATGCGTTGATCATCGCTCAGGCGGTGGCGGGTCTGGCGGCGTACGGGTTGGAGCCGCGGCATCTGCGGGGGTATCGGTTGGCGGCGGACCGTGAGGTGGGGTTGTTTGCGCAGTTGGTGACGCCGTTGGCGCGGCAGAGTGATCCGGCGGCACGGGCGCGGGCGGCGGAGACGGCGCGGGAGTTGGTGGCGTTGTCGCAGCGGTTGCACGCGGCGTTGGTGCGGGTGGGGTTGCGTTCGACGTTGGGGCGGTGAGGTGGGTGTGTGCGGAAAGATCTGACCGGTGGCGCGTGCCGTAGGCTTGCCGGGGTAACCCCTTTGCGGCGCGTGCCGCGCGTGGGACGGCCGGGTCGCGGTCCGTGTACCGTGCAGAAGGGGTGCGGTGCGGCGTAGGTGACAACGACACGGAGGCGGCGGTGCGCGAGCTGAGTGTGGTCGGAGTTCGGGTGGAGCTGCCGGGCAACCAGCCGATCGTCTTGCTCCGGGAGGTCGAGGGGGACCGCTATCTGCCGATCTGGATCGGCGCGGTCGAGGCGACGGCGATCGCCTACGAGCAGCAGGGGGTCAAGCCGACGCGGCCGTTGACGCATGATTTGCTGCGGGATGTGTTGGCGGCGTTGGAGGCGCCGTTGCAGGCGGTGGAGATCACCGAGTTGAAGGAGAATGTCTTCTTCGCTGATCTGTTGCTCGGTGACGGGGTGCGGGTGTCGGCTCGGCCGAGTGATTCCATCGCGTTGGCGTTGCGGGTGGGTGCGCCCATTCGGTGTGCCGACGAGGTTCTCAGTGAGGCCGGGATTGTGATTCCGGATGAGCAGGAGGACGAGGTGGAGAAGTTCCGGGAGTTCTTGGACCAGGTGAGTCCGGAGGACTTTGCTGGTTGACCGGTTGTCCGGGCTGATCAGGCCGGCAGTGAGTCGCCGCAGGGTTGCGGTGTCGTCACGGTTGGTAACGACCTCTGTGGGCGTGTTGCGGGTGCGGCGTGTCGTGTTGTTGTTGCCTGGTAACCGTCGGGTGCGGCGCTAGGGTGACCGTATCGAGGGGTGCTCGTTTCGGCGTGGGCGTGGCACCGCACGGCGGGGAGGTTGTCCGGATGCAGGAGCCGTGGGATTCCGATGTGGGTTCGGGGCCAGGTGCGGCGGCGATTGACGGTGACAGCGAGGTCGGCTACCGGGGTGTGACTGCCTGCCACGCGGTGGGTATCAGTTACCGGCAGTTGGACTACTGGGCACGGACGGGTCTGGTCGTACCGGGGGTGCGGGACGCGTCTGGTTCGGGTACGCAGCGGTTGTACTCGTTCCGGGACCTGGTGGTGTTGAAGGTGGTCAAGCGGCTGCTGGACGCTGGGGTGTCGTTGCAGAACATCCGGAAGGCGATTGAGGCGTTGCGGTCGCGGGGGGTGGCGGACCTGGCAGGCATCACGTTGATTTCCGATGGGACGACGGTGTACGAGTGCCGGTCGCCGGAGGAGGTGGTTGACCTGTTGCAAGGTGGCCAGGGGGTGTTTGGGATCGCGATCGGTGGGGCGTTCAAGGAGGTCCAGGGGTCGTTGTCGCATCTGCCGGCGGAGTCGGTAGTACCGCGGTCGGCGGCGCCGGTTGCGGTGGAGGTGGTGGGGGATGAGTTGGCGGCGCGGCGGGCGCGGCGGCGGGTGAGTTGAGCGGCGGTGGTGGGCGGTTGGTCGCGGACGCGGCAGCATGGTTCTGGTGAGCGAACAGGTTGACGTGCTGGCGGGGTTGGTCTCTGGTGGTGGGGTGGTGGTGCTCAGCGGTGCTGGCCTGTCCACCGAATCGGGTATCCCCGACTATCGGGGGGCCAGTGGGGCGGCCCGGCGGCATTCTCCGATGACGTATCAGGTGTTCATGCGGGATCCGTTGGCGCGGCGGCGGTATTGGGCCCGGAGTCATCTGGGGTGGCGCACGATTGCCCGGGCGGTCCCCAACGCCGGGCATCGGGCGGTGGCTCGCCTGCAGCAGGCCGGTGTGGTGGACGGGGTTGTCACGCAGAACGTGGACGGGTTGCACACGGCGGCGGGTAGCCGCGGGGTGGTGGAGTTGCATGGGCGCCTGGCCGAGGTGGTGTGCCTGGGGTGTGGGGTTGGGGTGTCGCGGTGGGAGCTGCATCAGCGGTTGGCGGAGGTGAACCCGGGGTTTGCGGTGTGGGGGTCGGCGGTCAATCCGGATGGTGATGTGGATCTCGTTGATTCGGCGGTGGCGGGGTTCCGCATGGTCGATTGCGCCCAGTGCGGTACGGGAGTGTTGAAACCGGATGTGGTGTTCTTCGGGGAGTCGGTGCCGGCGGCGCGGGTGGGCCGGTGTTTCGCCATGGTGGAGTCCGCGCGACTGCTGCTGGTGCTTGGATCGTCGCTGACGGTTATGTCTGGGCGGCGATTTGTGGTGCGGGCGGCAGGTTTGGGGATTCCGGTGGCGATTGTTAACCAGGGCGCGACTCGCGGTGATGCGTATGCGGCGGTGACGGTGGATGCTCCGCTGGGCCGGGTGTTGCCGATGCTGGCCGATCGTTTGAGTGCCGTCACGGACGGCGCGGGTCAGCCGAGCGCCGTTGCCCCAGACGGCGCGGGTCAGTCGGGTGCCGTCCCAGACGGCGCGGGGGGACCGGTGGCGGTGGGCTGACCGTGGCGGGTTGTTGTGCGGTCAGTAGTGGCCCGGGTGGGGATGCCCGGGTGGGGATGGCCGCTGGTAGCGTTGGTCGTGCCGGTCGCACCCGTGTGGGAGAGACCGCCCGGAAACCACCCGGTGCGGCGCCGAAGGGGCAAATCCTCCCCGGAACCTCTCAGGCAAAAGGACCTCACGGGTAGGCACTGTGGAGCGTCAGTGGGCGCGACAGAGGGGGAGGCCGACCTGTCGACCTCATCCCCGGGGAGCGCCCCATGTCCCTTGAGCAGTTCGCCGCCCGTCATATCGGTCCGGATCCGCAGGACGAACGCCGGATGTTGGAGGTCGTCGGCTACGGCTCTGTTGACGAGCTGATGGATGCGGCGATTCCGGAGGCGATCCGGTGGTCGGGCACCCTGGACCTGCCGGCGCCGGCCAGTGAGTCGGAGGCGTTGGCGCAGCTGCGGGCGCTGGCTGAGCGCAACACTGCTGCGGTGTCGATGATCGGTCTGGGCTACTACGGCACGCACACGCCAGCGGTGATCCGGCGCAACGTGCTGGAGAACCCCGGCTGGTACACCGCGTACACGCCGTACCAGCCGGAGATCAGCCAGGGCCGGCTGGAGGCGTTGCTGAACTTCCAGACCGTGGTCACGGATTTGACCGGGCTGGCGACCGCGAACGCTTCGATGCTCGATGAGGGCACGGCGGCGGCCGAGGCGATGACGCTGGCGCGGCGGGCGAGCCGCAGCCGGAGCCAGGTGTATGTGGTGGATGCGGACACGTTGCCGCAGACGGTGGCGGTGATCGCGGGTCGGGCCGAGCCGCTCGGCATCGACGTGCAGGTGGTTGACCTTGATCGTGGGGAGCTGCCGGCGGAGTTCTTCGGCCTGCAGTTGCAATATCCGGGGGCGTCCGGGGCGGTGCGGGATCACGCTTCGGTGGCGGACGCCGCGCATGCGGTGGGCGCCGTGGTGACCGTGGCCGCCGACCTGTTGGCGTTGACGCTGCTGCGTCCGCCGGGGGAGATCGGTGTTGACATCGCTGTGGGAACCACCCAACGGTTCGGGGTGCCGATGGGATTCGGTGGCCCGCACGCCGGCTATCTGGCGGTCCGCGCGGGCTTGCAGCGGATGCTGCCGGGACGGTTGGTCGGTGTGTCGCGGGACGCGGATGGGGAGTCGGCGTACCGGTTGGCGTTGCAGACCCGGGAGCAGCACATCCGTCGGGAGAAGGCGACGAGCAACATCTGCACCGCACAGGTACTGCTTGCGGTGATGGCCGGGATGTACGCGGTGTACCACGGCCCGGATGGGTTGCGGGCGATCGGGGCACGGACCCATGCGATGGCGGCGCGGCTGGCGGCCGGGTTGCGCGCGGGTGGGGTGGATGTTGCGGATGTTCTGTTCTTTGACACTGTCTCGGCGGTGGTGCCGGGCCGGGCGGCCGAGGTGGTGGCGGCTGCCGCGCAGCGGGGGGTGAGTCTGCGGCTGGTGGACGCCGACCGGGTGGGTGTTTCCTGCGACGAGACCACGACGGAGGCGCATCTCGCGGCGGTGTGGGCGGCGTTCGGGGTGCCGGTCTTCACCGGTGCGGTGGATTCGGCGTTGCCGGCGGCGTTGGCCCGTACGTCGGATTTCCTCACCCACCCGGTTTTCAGCGCGCATCGGTCGGAGACGGCGATGCTGCGGTACCTGCGCCGGCTGGCGGACCTGGACTATGCCTTGGATCGGGGCATGATCCCGTTGGGGTCGTGCACGATGAAGCTGAACGCGACCACCGAGATGGAGCCGGTGAGCTGGGCGGAGTTCGCGCAGGTGCATCCGTTGGCGCCCGAGTCGCAGACCGCTGGTTACCGGGAGCTGATCGCTCAGTTGGAGAGCTGGCTGGCGGAGGTGACCGGATACGACGCGGTCAGTGTGCAGCCCAACGCGGGTTCGCAGGGGGAGTTGGCGGGGCTGTTGGCGATCCGCGCGTATCACCGGTCGCGGGGTGCGGGGCACCGGAATGTGTGTCTGATTCCGTCGTCGGCGCATGGCACGAATGCCGCGTCGGCGGTGATGGCGGGGATGCGGGTGGTGGTGGTCGGCTGCGATGCTGACGGCAACATCGACCTGATTGACCTTGACACCAAGATCGATGCGCATCGGGAGACACTCGCCGCGATCATGGTGACGTATCCGTCGACGCATGGCGTGTATGAGACGGGTATCGCTCAGGTGTGTGCGAAGGTGCACGACGCGGGCGGGCAGGTGTATGTCGATGGGGCGAACCTCAACGCTCTGGTCGGGTTCGCCAAGCCGGGACGCTTCGGTGCGGACGTGTCGCACCTGAATCTGCACAAGACGTTTTGTATCCCGCATGGTGGTGGCGGGCCGGGGGTGGGGCCGGTGGCGGTGCGCTCGCATCTGACGCCGTTCCTGCCTGGTGACCCGCTCGCGGTGGATTCGCCTCGGCTGGCGGTGTCGGCGGCCCGGTACGGGTCGGCGGGGATCCTGCCGATTCCGTGGATGTATCTGCGGATGATGGGCGCGGCTGGGCTGACCCGGGCCACCGGGGTGGCGGTGCTGGCGGCCAACTATGTGGCGGCGCGGCTGCGGGGTGCTTTCCCGGTGTTGTACGCGGGCAACAAGGGCCTGGTGGCGCACGAGTGCATCCTGGATCTGCGGCCGTTGACGAAGGCGACGGGGGTCAGCGTCGATGATGTGGCCAAGCGTCTGATCGACTACGGTTTCCACGCGCCGACGATGTCGTTCCCGGTGGCGGGGACGTTGATGGTGGAGCCGACGGAGAGCGAGGATCTCACCGAGTTGGATCGGTTCTGTGATGCGCTGATCGCGATCCGAGCGGAGATCGACAAGGTGGGGTCGGGGGAGTGGCCGGCGGCGGACAACCCGTTGGTGAACGCCCCGCACACGGCGGCGATGGTCTCGGCTGACCACTGGTCGCACCCGTACCCGCGGTCGGTTGGGGCCTATCCGGCGGGGAATCGGCTGGGGAAGTACTGGCCGCCGGTGCGGCGGATCGACGGTGCATACGGTGACCGGAACCTGGTGTGCTCCTGTCCTGCGCCGCAGGCGTTTGAGGAGTGATGCGCCCGGCGGCCGGGCGGGGTTGTCCGCCCGGCCGGTTGGTGTCGACTCCCAGGCCGGTGACCTGTGCGGGCGGCTAGCCTGGGGGCGACGGAACCAGATGATTACTGTGAGTTGTCGTCAGGCGACGAGAGCGTGGCGGGCTGGCCCGCGGTGCGGGGCGATGCTGCGTCCGTCGGGGAGTATCTCGCCGGTGTCCTCGAACCTGATGACGCCGTTGCAGAGCAAGCTCCAGCCCTGTTCAGGGAAGCAAGCGATGACTTTGGCGGCGTCCCGGTCGGTCGCGTCGGCGGAGGGGCAGGTGGGTTGGTGCTGGCACATCGGGGTTCTCCGGAGGGTGGGGGAACTGTGTGATGGTTCACATGGCCAGTGACGCACAGTACCAAGTTCAAGTGATCAGCATCGAGCGGGTGTGCGCGTGGCGCGTGGAAAATCCACTGAACGGTTGAGGCGGAATGGACCGGACAGCGTGGAAACGCTTCCAGCGAGGGTGACGGCTGCTCCGCCGGCGGCGCCGCCGGACTGCCGGCGCGCCCACGTCGAACGTGCCCGCTGGGAGTGGCGCATCGGCGACGGCGGTGACCCGGCAGCGCTCGTCCAGGAGTTCCTCGCCGCCCACGGTCTCGCCCTGGACGACCTTGCTCGGCCGGCGGGACGAACCCCGGACCTGGTCTGCGGGGCCGCCCTCTACGTCTCGGCCGCGGCCGGCGCGCTGGGGGCCGGCCGCGGCCCCGGCCCGGCCACACCGGCCCCCGCCCTGCCCGACGTGGCCGTCGTCGTCTACGGCCACGCTGCCACATCCCGTAGCCGCACGGCCCGCCGCCGGCCGTCGGGCTGGTGGCTCAGCGCCTGGGCGGAGAGTTGGACCCCGCAGCAGCACGCTGACGCGGTGCGTGCCGTCCGGGCGGCAATCGGCCGCGGGGATGTTTACCAGACCAACCTGGTGGGACACGCCGCCGCCCGCTACGCCGGTGATCCGCTGCCCGCCCTGGCCCGCCTCGGCGCGCTGCCCGGCGCGCGGTACGCGGGCGTGCTCACCGGCGCCGGGTGGGCGATTGGCTGCGCCTCCCCGGAGACCCTCGTGGAGGTCACGGCCGGGCGAATGATCACCCGGCCGATCAAGGGCACCCGCCCGGCCACCGCCGCCGGCCGGGCGGCGCTGTTGTCCAGCGCGAAGGAGCGCGCAGAACACATCATGATCGTCGATTTGCAGCGCAATGATCTGGCGCGGCTTGCCCGTACCGGCACCGTCGCGGTGGACGAGCTGTTCGCCGTACGACGGTGGTGCGACCTGTGGCAGGCGGAGTCGACCGTCTCCGCGGCGGTCGCCGGGGGGATCGGCCTGGCGGAGCTGCTGCGTGCCGTCTGCCCCGGCGGGTCGGTCACCGGGGCCCCGAAGCTCGCCGCCCTGGAGCACATCGCCGCGTTGGAGCCGGTTGGTCGGGGGGCCAGCATGGGCGCGCTGGGTTGGGTCACGTCCGGCCGGGTCGACCTTGGTTTGACTATTCGCACGGCCGCGGCTGACGCCGATCACCTGCACGTGTGGGCCGGCGGTGGGATCACCTGGGGCAGCGATCCGGAGGCCGAGGTCGCGGAGGCGGCGGCGAAGTCGACCCCGGTCCGCGCAACGTTGGCCGCCGGGCCCTGAGACGGCCCGCCCGACTGGTGGGGGCCGGTATCGGTTCGCCCGGGAAAGTCACGCTAAGCGTGATCTTGGTGCCACTGGCTGGCGGTTGCTGTTCCGCTACCAAGGAAGTGGAACACTGCGCCATCCGAATGCCAGCGCCAGCCCGGCCAGGTAGATGGTCAGCGCGGCTGCGGCCATCACCGCGCCGCGGGCTCGGTCGTGTCGCAGCAGCCGTCGCCGCAGCCACCGGCGGTCGCGTCACCAGTGGTAGCGCCGGCCGGGGTGGCGTGCAGGGCGGCGTTGGGCGCGCAGCAGGTGTCGCCCTTCCACGCCTCGCGGCCTTCCTTGACGGCGACGGCGGCGATAACCAGGGCGGCGATCGGGTCGGCCCAGGACCAGCCGAACAGGCTGTTGACCGCCAGGCCGACGAGGAGGACCGCGGACAGGTAGGTGCACAGCAGGGTCTGCTTGGAGTCGGCCACCGCCGTGCGGGAACCGAGTTCGCGGCCGGCCCGGCGCTGCGCGTACGACAGCACCGGCATCACCAGTAGCGACACCGTGGCCAGCACCAGGCCGACGCTGGAGTGCTCAGCCTCGGCGCCACCGAGCAGCGCGCGCGCCGACTCCACGGTGATGTACGCGGCGAGGACGAAGAACGACACGGCGATGATGCGCAGCGCCGTCTTCTCCCGCGCTTCGGGGTCTCGGCCAGCGAACTGCCACGCCACCGCAGCCGCGGAGGCCACCTCGATGATCGAGTCCAGGCCGAAGCCGATCAGCGCCGTCGACGAGGCGAGGGTGCCGGCGGTGATCGCCACGACCGCCTCGATCACGTTGTAGGTGATCGTCGCGGCGACAAACAGCCGCACCCGGCGGGCGAGCACCGCCCGCCGGGCTGGTGTCGGTCCGGCCGGGGTGAGCTGGATCAGGGGCAGGCTCATCAGCAGCAGCCCTTCGAGTCGGAGTCCGGGCACGCGGCCGGGTCCACGGCCAGGACCAGGCCGAGCAGGTCACCCAGGGCGTGCGCCAGCCGCGGGTCGGCCAACTCGTAGCGGGTACGTCGGCCCTCCGGCGCGGCGACCACCAGGCCGCAGCCGCGCAGGCAGGTGAGATGGTTGGACAGGTTCTGCCGGGTCGTGCCCAGCAGCTCGGCCAGCTCCGCCGGATATCCGGGCCCGTCGCGCAGCGCCAGCAGCAGCCGCGCCCGGATCGGATCCGACAGCGCGTGGCCGAAGCGAGCCAGCACCTGCCCGTACGTCAACGTCTCCACACCCACAACGGTACACCAGATGCTGTACTAACGGCAGTGGGATGCGTGCGGCCTCACAGGGAACCCCCAGCAACCGCTCAGCCACTGAATAAAGCCGCCGCTGTATCCTCGCCGGGGTTGTGGAAGGGGCGCCCGAGCGGACGGGCCCGCCGGATGAAGGGATACTGATGGGGACGAACAACGCTCGTAAGCGCACGGCCAAGGGGCCCTCGGGCACCGGCGGCGCCCGGCCCGGTCGTCCAGGAAAGGGTGTGCCCCACGGCGGCACGGGGCCCGCCCGCGCGGCGGGAGCTGCCCCGTCCAAGGCCGCCCAGTCGGCGGCCAAGGCAACGCGGAAGATCCGCAAGACGGGCATGAGCACGAACCTCAAGGTGACCCTCGGCGTGCTGGCCGTCGCGCTCGCCGCGCTGGCCGGCGTGGTGCTGGTCAACCGCGGCGGCGACAGCACGCCGGCTGCCGTGGCCGAGGCGGTCGTGCGCCCCGACAGCCACCGGCTGTCCACGGCGGTGGACAGCAAGACCACCGTGGTGGAGTTCCTCGACTTCGAGTGCGAGTCCTGCCTGGCCGCCTACCCGAGCGTGGAGAAGCTGCGCGCCGAGTACGGCGACCGGATCACCTACGTGGTGCGGTACTTCCCGATCGCCAGCCACCCGAACTCCTACAACGCCGCGCACGCCGCCGAGGCCGCCGCCCGGCAGGGCAAGTTCGAGGCGATGTACAAGAAGCTGTTCGACACCGCCACGGTGTGGGGTCACCAGCAGCAGTCGCAGGCCGCCGTGTTCGAGGGCTACGCCCAGGAGTTGGGCCTGGACATGACCCGGTTCAAGGCCGACGTGGCCAGCACTCAGGTCGCCGACCGGGTCAAGGCTGACGCCTCCGACGGCGAAACTCTCGGCGTGCAGGGCACCCCGACGTTCTTCATCAACGGCGAGAAGTTCACCGGCCGCCCCGACTACGCCGGTCTCAAGGCCGCCGTCGACGCCTCGCTGAACTCGTGACCGCGACCCTCGCCGACACCGCCGCCAAGCATCCGGCCGGTGACCCGCCCACCCTGGGCTACCGGATGATCGGTTGGACGCTTACCATCGGCGGACTGATCGGCGCCCTCGCCGCGTTCGTCCTGACCGTCGAGAAGATCGCCCTGCTCAGGGACCCCGGCTACACGCCGACCTGCTCGATCAACCCGATCCTGTCCTGCGGCTCCATCATGACCACCGGCCAGGCCGAGGTGTTCGGATTCCCGAACCCGCTCATCGGCCTGGCCACCTTCCCCGTCGTCGCCGCTACCGGCGCCGCCCTGATCGCCGGCACCCGGCTGCCCCGCTGGTGGTGGCTCACCCTGCAGGCCGGCACCGTGTTCGGCGTCGGGTTCGTGCACTGGCTGTCCTTCCAGAGCCTCTACCGCATCGGCGCGCTCTGCCCGTACTGCATGGTCGTCTGGGTCGTCATGATCGTGCTGTTCACCTACACCACCCTGCACAACCTTGACCGCGGCCACCTGCCCGCGCCGCGGCGGCTCACCGACACGCTGCTGCAGGTGCACAGCGCCATCCCCACCGTCTGGCTGCTGATCCTCACCGCGCTGATCGGTCTGAAGTTCTGGGACTACTGGCGCACCCTGCTCTGACCACCCTTGCCCAGGGCGGAGCCTCAGCCCCGGCGGGGTCAGGTGCCCGAGCCAACGCGGCGCGCTCGATCGCTCGGTACACCGTCGAGCGGGCGACGCCGAACAACTCGGCCAGCTCGACGCTGGTTCGCTCGACGGCCGCGTGCAACGCCACGAGATGCGTCTCCTGCCGCGGGTTCAGCTTGGGCTGCTTGTGGCCGGTCGCCCTCGAAAGGCCGAACGCCCGGCTGGCGTGAGGGTGGCGGTAAGAATCAGCCCAACTGAACCGTGCTGCCGGCCGCGGTCCGGGCAGCTTGCTCAATCTTCGCGCGGTAGCTCTCGCGGGCTCCCGTGTCGATCTGCTCCTCGTACTCGGCTCTGAGCCCGGTCCGGCCGTCGAGCTGTTCGCGCAGGATGTCGGCGTGCCCGGCGTGCCGGGCGGTGTCGGTGAGGACGTGGACCACGACGTTGAGCAGCGTGACCTCGGGGCGCGGCCACCACGGCACATAGCCGGGAGCGTTGATGGGAAGCTCCTCGATCGTGGCCTCCGCATGCTCCCATGCACGCTGGTAGAAACCGATGATCTGCTCTCGGGTCTCGTCCTGGGCGACCCACAGGTCACTGCCGTCGGCGTCGCGCCAGTGCGGCAACGGCTCCGGAAAGGGGCGGCCAAAGATCTCACCGAAGTACCAGGCCTCGCAGGTCGCCAAGTGTTTGACCAGGCCAAGAAGGTTGGTCCCGGTCGCTGTCAAGGGACGCCGGAGGTCGTACTCGGACAGGCCATCGAGCTTCCAGACCAGGGCCGCACGGGTCCGCTTGAGCTGGCCATGAAGGCAGTCCTTCACAAAATCATCGATCATGGTGTACAAGCCTGTCACGCGGCAGCACGAGCAGCGGCACCGCAGCCGGCCTGCGCTGAGACCCGGTGTCGGCGGTGGCGAGATCGCTGGTGGTCGGTTCCGGCCAGCGGCGCCGGGACTCAGCCAACGAACGATCAGAACCATCCAATATGTGACGGTTTCATGCTTTAGGTTCACTTTCATCGCTAGTGGGTGATTAGCAAGCTTTTGTGTACTTGACTCCTGCTGTGGCGACAACTCGCTGCCACCGCACCCGGACCGACCGCACAGAAAGCGATGAACGATGTTGCAGAGCAGGAGACTCCCCCGCCCGTCCGGGGGGCGCGGTCGGCACCGCGCCCCCCGGACCGTCGCGGCGATCAGCGCCGTGGCCCTCACCGGAGTCGCTGGCCTGGCCGGCGCCGGCCCGGCCACCGCGTACCAGTCCTCGCCCGACCTCGCCGTCGCAGACGGCCAACCACACCGGGAATGGTCGAAGGTTGACGGTGAGTGGGGTGGTGACTGGGGAAAGGCCGGCCACTCGGGCTGGAAGGGTGGAGGCCATGGTGACGGGAAGGACAAGGGCACTCCGGTGCCCTGCGATCCCAACGCGTTGATCGCCGCGATCACCGCGGCGAACCAGGCCGGCGGCGGCACGCTCCGCCTGGCCGAGAAGTGCACCTACACCCTCACCGTCAACCAGGACG
>NZ_JABZED010000020.1:0-5793 GCF_013416675.1 Salinispora sp. H7-4 | reverse complement strand
GGAGACCCAGGCCGCCGACCTCGTGGCCGAGCACTGGACCAGCTGACCCCACCACACCACCCACAACCCCCACCCGAAGACCTGACCCACACAAGGGGGAAAGAAACTGTTGGTCGGCACCCGAAAACCGGGCGCCGGCCAACAGCCATGATGACATCGCGCCACGCATGACCTACCATTCGTTCGATGGCAGCGGGAACTGAGCGGAATGGGTCGAGGCTCGGCTGGGTGACGCCTGCAAAGGTGGCCCTGCTGGGGAGCTTTTTGGTGGCGCTTCTGATGCTACTGCCAATTAAAATCGGGCCGGGTGACCATGAGAAAAAGAGTTGCGGAAATGCACTGGAAATGAACCTTCATCGCTGGGTGGTGGCCGGAGACAGATATTACTGGGAGATGGCATTTCGGACCTGCAGCTCGAAGCGAATTGACCGGATTGGTCAAGCTGTTGGAGTCACCTCGTTGACGGTCCTAGCCGTCACGCTCATGGCAGTGCGTGCCCGCCGTCGGAGTGACGATAGTGATTGGGCTGCTCCGCGCAACGGCTAAGTGCTCCAGCGGTGGATGTTGACCGAACCATCCTCTCAGTTTTTGGGCGGGTGCCAGGTGCGTACGGTGCGAGCAGCTGTGATGCCGCAGAGCAGGGTGATACACGACGAGGAACTGACGATTGTTTACCCGGTCTGAATGCGGGATCCACCGGGCGACCGCGCCTTCGTCCTGCCCCTGAGCCAGGAACACCGGCTCCCGTGCGGCGACGCTTGCGTTCCGCGCGTCGTACATGGCCGCGATACTGATGAAGGTCCACGCGGTCAGCAGGGCCACCGCGGCAGCCACGGCCAGGGACCAACGATGCATCACGGCACCAGCGCCGGCCCGTCGCCCCGCGCGATGACCGGCAGCGAGCAGCACGAACGCACGGTTCACGAGCTACCCGCCGGCATCGCGGTGAGTCGACCCCCGTCGAGGGCGAGCTGCTGATTCGCCCGCGCGGCGACCGGGTCGTTGTGCGTGACGACGATCAGCGCGCAGCCGTACCGGCACGGCAGATCGAACAGGAGATCGCTGACCACCTGCCCCGAGGCGCTGTCGAGAGACCCGGTCGGCTCGTCCGCCAGGATGACACCGGGCCGCGTGATCAACGCACGCGCCACCGCAACCCGTTGGCGCTCACCGCCGGAAAAGGTAGCGGACGCGGCGTCGGCAAGCTCTCCAACACCAAGATCATGCAGCAGTGTCTTCCCCCGCTGGTAGCTCGCCCGCCGCGGTGCGGAACCCAACAGCGCCGGCAGCGTCACGTTCTCCAACGGCGTCAACTCGGGCAGTAACTCACCGAACTGATACGCCGACCGACCGACCGCAGCCGCAACGCCGATCGCGCCCTCGGCGGCAGACTGGTCAGTTCTTGGCCGTTGATCCAGACGCGACCATCCGCCACCGGCAGGATCCCCGCGAGGCACATCAGCAGCGTCGTCTTCCCCGTACCGCTGGGCCCGGTAACCGCCAACGACGTCCGCGAGGGCACGTCGAAAGAAATGTCAGCGAAAATTTCACGTTCGGCTACCGCATAGCGTAGCGCCTCGGCCCGCACTGTAGAGGTTGCCCTCATTGCGCCCTCCCGGGACATGCGACATGGTCCAGCATAGATACTGACCCCCAAGAGATCGAACAGACATCCGGTGGCGGGGATCCAAACTATGTCGTGCCGGTTACTGACATGAGAATCGAAACGAAATCCTGGTTGCAGGCGCCACCTAGGATCGCGATATGTCTAGCATTCCTCGGGCGTTGAAGATCGCAATTGCCAGTGCGACGCTGGCAGCCGCCGCCTTTGTGGTGCCCACATCCGCTGCCGCGTTACCCACTCAGACAGCTGGGGGAAGCTCCTCCGGCGGGCTGGACCGGGGTGAGTTGCGCACCGCGCTCGCCGCGGTGCCCGAAGCTGGCGTTCCGGGCGCGCTGGCGGCCGTGCGCGATGGCCGGCACGACTGGCGCGGCAGCGCCGGTCAGGCGTACCTGACCAGCCCCCGACCGATGCAGCCGCAGCTACGGCACCGCATCGGCAGCATCACCAAGACGTTCGTCGCCACCACTGTGCTGCAGCTCGTTGACGAGGGCCGGCTGGGCCTCGATGACCCGATCGGGGAGCTGCTGCCGGAGATCGTGCCGGGTGAGCGTGGCGCCGAAGTCACCGTCAGGATGCTGTTGAACCACACCAGCGGCATCGGCAACTACACCAACGCGATGCTCGACTCGTGGGCGGCGATCGACCAGATGCAGGTCACGACGTACGCTCCGGCAGATCTGGTGGCGATGGGCCTGGCCATGCCGCCGACCAACGTGCCCGGGGCGGGGTTCAGCTACTCGAACACGAACTACATCCTGGCGGGCCTACTGATCGAATCGATCACTGGTAACCCGGCAGCGGCAGAGGTGCAGCAGCGTATTCTGCGGCCCCTGAAGCTCACCGGGACGTCGTTCCCGGGCACTGACCCGACTATTCGTGGCCCACACAGTGGTGCCTACTTCGCCCCGTTCGGAGTTCGTGACCTCAGCGAGTTCAACATGAGCTGGGGGTGGACGGCGGGCGAGATGATTGGGACCACGGCGGACCTGAACACGTTCTTCCGGGCGCTACTCGGCGGTGATCTGCTCAGCCCGGCCATGCTAGATGAAATGCTCGCCGGGGTGCCGATGTTCCCGGATGTCCCCGAAGCCGGTAGCTATGGTCTCGGCATCCTCTCGCTTTCCACCCCATGCGGTGAGTTCTTCGGCCATGACGGTTTGGTGATCGGTCACCAGATGTTCTCGTTGCACAGCCGGGATGGCGGGCGCCAGGTATCTGCCGGGATCAACCTCAGCCACTATCAGATCGGCCTGCCCGAGGCGCACCCGATCGATATCGCCTGGCAGTCGTTCCTGCTGACGGCGATGTGCCCGACCAGCGAGATGAGTGGCCGCTCGGCAGTGGATGTGCTGCAGCTGCCCAGCGTGACCCGGATGCCGGGCAATGAGGCGGCAGTCGCGGGGCCCTGATATCACGCAGGGGCGAGGCCGGCTGTCCGATGGCAGCCGGCCCTGCTGCTGAGAGAGTGCGGAGGACGACCCTGATTCGGGCGGCACGACAGTCGGAGCTCGGCGATCTGGCTCGGCTTGAGGTCCAGGCTGGCCAGCTCTTCCACACGGTTGGCATGTCAGAGATAGCTGATCACGCCGTGGATCGACAGGCCCTGCGGCGAAGTCAGCGGCAGGGGCTGATCTGGGTCGCCGAGGAAGGCGACCGGACGGTCGGTTACGTCATCGCGGCGGTGCTGGACGGCAACGCCCACATAGAGCAGGTGTCGGTAGCGCCCACGCATGCTCGGCGCGGGATTGGTCGGCGGCTCATCGCACACGTCGAGCGCTGGGGTAGGCGTCAGGGTCGTCCGGCGACGACCCTGACCACCTTCCGCGACGTGCCCTGGAACGGCCCCTACTACCGGAGGCTTGGATACCGGGAGCTACCCAACGCGGAGATTGGACGCGAGCTGACCGTCACAATGCGACACGAAGCCGCGCTGCCGGGCATGGACTCCTCGCTCCGGTGCGCGATGATCAGATTCAACGGGGGAGTGCTTTGACCTGGCGGACCAGCGCCCGCCGCTGTCCCGACAAGCAGGGGCTATGGACCACCCGTCGGTTGGTGGTGGCGGGCTGCGAGGTAGCGGCGATGACCGTGGTACGACTGGGGCTGAGCTGTCTGCCCCAGGTCGTACGCGTCAGATGTCGGCCGTGACTGGGTAGTGATCGGCGTAGTCGGTGTAGCAGTAGCGGACGAACCAGCTCGTCACGCACCACTTGGGTGCCTCGACGGCTAGCGTCTCGTTGTCGCCGGAGCCGTTCCGCACGTGGCCGTTGCGTCGCAGGATGTAGTCGAGTTGCTGGCGGCTGTCCTGGTCGTCGTTGTAGTCGGTCATGGCGTTGCGCTGCGCGTCCCACGAGTACGGATGGCCGGTGAACCTGGCATCGCCGACGTCGAGCCGGGCCAGCATGTTGTCGTACTCGGTGGAGTAGCGGTCAACGTTGAGATCACCGGCGACGATGACCTGTTCGTCCGCCGGGAATTGGCGAGCGTCCAGAAAGGCGTCGAGCTCGTCGAACTGGGCTGCCCGTACCTGGGCCCCGGTGCCGTCGGCGCAGCCGGCGTCGGCCGCCTGCGCATGAGTACCCACCACGTGTACGGGTGCGTTGTTGACGTTGAGCCGCGCGTAGACGAAGCCCTTGTTGGAAAACCAGTCCGCCCCGCAGCCGTCCGCGTAGACGTACTGGATTTTTTCCGCGATGGGCCACCGGCTCAGGACGGTGACTCCGCCGTCCTCCGGGGCCGTGCTGGAGTATGAGCCCAAAGTGGCGTCCCAGCCGGACCTCGACCGGCCGAGAACCGGGGTTTGGTAGGGATACTCCGCAGCGAGCTGGTCTTTGAGCTGGTCGGATGCCTCGTTGTCGAACAGTTCCTGCAGGATGACGACATCCTGGCCGGCGATGTGGTCGGCCTCGGCGATCAGGTTGGCGCGGGTGACCTGCCCCCAGTTGGGGAAGAGCGACTGGGGCAGGAACATGACGTTGTGGGTCAGCACCTTCAGCGGTGCCGGGGCGGCGGCGGCAGGGGCGGTGGGGACGAGCAACCCGGTCGCGGCGAGAAGGAGGGCGAGCAGCAGGCTCTGCGGTCTCTTCATGACCATCCATGATGGTCGCTTTGGTCGGCCGACTTCAATTGCGCGGCGGTGTTCGATGGGTGAAGGTGTCAACCGTCGTGCAGCTACTGGCCCGGGTTGGGGTCAGCGGTATCCGGTCGGGTCGGCGGGCTTGCCGACGTCCTGCACCTCGACCAGGTATCGCCAGGCGTCGGGCTGGCTTCCATCCAGGTCGGTGAAGCCGTAGACCTTCGCCAACTCCCCGCTGGAGAGCGACCTGCCATGCCAACGGGACATCTCCGGGTCCTGTGCCAGGGCCGCCACGGCGCGGCCGACGTAGGCCGGGCTTTCGGAGATCGCGAAGTGCGGCTCAACCGTGAGCGCGTCGCGCCAGTTCTCCTCGGTCACACCGAAGCTGTCCAGCATGTCCTCGGATCGCAACCACCCGGGCGTGAGCAGCACCGACGTCGTGTCATGCGAACGGAGTTCGTGCGCCAGGGCGAACGCCATCCGACTCACGGCACCCTTGGCGAGATCGTAGAAGAACGAGTTGCGGTAGGTGGCCGCGTTGTACTCGTCGGTGCCGTCGGTCATCTCGACGACCAGCCCGCCCGGGTTCCTGATGAGCAGGGGCAGCGCGAAGTGACTGGTGATGGCGTGGGTTTCCACGGCGAGACGCAGCGTGTGCAGCCCGGCGTCCAGGTCTGACTCCCAGACCGTTTTGTTCCACTCCACCTGGGCGGTGCCCCAGATGTCATTGACGAGTACGTGGAGGGCGCCCTGCTCGGACTCGATCCGGGCGATCAGCGCGCGTACCTCGGCGGGGACCAGGTGGTCGACCTGTACCGCGATGCCGACCCCGCCAGCGGCGCTGACCAACTCGGCGGTTTCCTCAATGGTTTCCGGTCGGTTCATCTCCGACCGTTGGGCACGGGTTGACCTGCCGGTGACGTAGACCGTGGCCCCGGCTGCTCCGAGCTGGATGGCGGTTCCTCGCCCGGCGCCTCGGGTCCCTCCGGCGACGAGCGCCACCGTGCCGGTCAACTGCTTGGCCATGCGTCGCACCCTAGACGATCTATTCCGAGGGATCAGTGGTCGTAAGCGATGAGGGAGCGCATGACGG
>NZ_JABZED010000019.1:0-55310 GCF_013416675.1 Salinispora sp. H7-4 | reverse complement strand
CCACCGACTCCACATCCGCATCCGCATCAACCAAAAAATCAGCAAGACGCCCAGCCTGCCCAACCACACCACCAACCGACCGACCAGAAACCGGCCACAACACCACCGGCGACACCCCAGAACGAACCACCGGCGCAACAGCCGGAGCCTCCTCCACAATCACATGCGCGTTCGTACCACTAATCCCAAACGACGACACCCCCGCCCGCCGCGGCCGCCCAGTAGCCGGCCACCCCACCGAATCAACCGCCAACCGCACATCACCAACACCCCAATCCACATGCGAGGTCGGCTCATCCACATGCAAAGTCCGCGGCACCACCCCATGCTCCATCGCCAACACCATCTTGATCACACCAGCCACCCCAGCAGCAGCCTGCGTATGCCCAAGATTCGACTTCACCGAACCCAACCACAACGACTGATCCCGACCCTGACCATACGTCCCAAGAATCGCCTGCGCCTCAATCGGATCACCCAACGTCGTACCCGTACCATGCGCCTCCACCACATCCACATCAGAAGCAGAAAGCCGCGCATTCGCCAGGGCGTCGGCGATGACCCGACGCTGCGAGGGACCGTTGGGGGCGGTGAGGCCACTGCTGGCGCCATCCTGGTTGACCGCGGTGCCGCGTACGACGGCCAGTACCCGGTGCCCGTTGCGCTGGGCGTCGCTGAGCCGCTCGACGAGCAGCACACCGACGCCCTCGGCCCAACCGGTGCCGTCGGCGGCGGCAGCGAACGGCTTGCACCGGCCGTCCGATGCCAGACCCCCTTGCCGGCTGAAATCGACAAACGTCTCCGGGGTGGCCATCACCGTCGCGCCACCGGCCAGCGCCAGGGTGCACTCCTCCCGGCGCAGCGCCTGAATGGCCAGGTGTAACGCGACCAGTGACGACGAGCAGGCGGTGTCCACCGTAATCGCCGGCCCCTCCAGGCCCAGCACGTACGCGACCCGACCGGAGAAGATGCTGCCGGCATTGCCGTTACTGAGAAAGCCCTCCAGTTCGGCGGGTACCGTCGACAGCCGGGTCGAGTAGTCGTGGTACATGAGTCCGGCGAACACGCCGGTGCGGCTTCCGCGTACCGAGACCGGGTCAATGCCGGCCGACTCGAACGCCTCCCAGGACGCCTCCAGCAACAGCCGTTGCTGCGGGTCCATGGCGATCGCCTCACGCGGGGAAATGCCGAAGAACTCGGGGTCGAAGAGCGCGGCGTCGGAAAGAAACCCGCCGCTCCGCACGTACGTCTTGCCGACCTTGGAACGGTCGGGGTCATAGATGTCCTCGGTGTTCCAGCCCCGGTCGTCGGGGAAGTCGGAGACGGCGTCGACCCCCTCGACGAGGAGCTGCCACAGCGCCGCCGGACCGTCCACACCGCCCGGAAAACGGCAGCTCATGCCGACGATCGCGATCGGGTCGTACTCCCGGCGCTCGGCGTTGCGTAGCTGCCTCCGGGCCTCGCGCAGGTCGGTGGTGGCCCGCTTCAGGTACCCGAGAAGCTTCTCCTCGTTCCCCATCTATGTCTCCCGCCACTAGCCCAGCCACAAAGCCCGGGCCAATTGCGACTCACGGGCCATCGGGACGGCAACTGTCGAAATAGAGAGCTTCTTCAGGCATTGTTGGTTGTTCGCGATGACCCTACGAAGTGGCGCACGCACCCCCAACCCCCTACCGCCCCCAGAGCTCCCCCTAGCGACGGCGACCCCGCTCCGGTGATGGCGGCGAGAGGGCGGCCGATGGCCGGGGCGGCGAGAAAGGGTAGCCGATCGATCAACTTTGGAGGTAAGTCCGTATCGTGGATCGCCGGCGTCCTGGACACCCTCTCCGACCTTCCGACGCCGGTGGTACGGCTGACCGCCGCCTCGTTCAGCACCGCCGAGTCGGGGCTGGGCGTCGGAATCGTCGTCCCCGGGGAGACCGTCGTCCTGGTACTCGGTGCCGCGATGGACAGCCCGGTCGCCCTCGTCTGTCTTGCCTGGTGCCGTGATCTATGGGGAGGGCGGTCAGTCCGGCGCCGTAGGAGCCGGTGCCTACGCCTCCCGCCACCATGTCGGCGACACCGGCCGACTCGTCAGACCAGCCCGGCCACCACTCCAAGCACCAGAAGTCGGACCGACCACGTCACATAGGCGAACTTGCGACCCGCCACCATATACGCCGCCCAGAACACGCTGCGGGGTTCCTTGTGCAGCCAGAACCAACACGTCCCGGTCAGTCTGCACCTCCACGCCGCCGCATCGCCCGCCCGGTCATCCAGCAGCGCCTCCACCTCACAAGGATCAAACCGAGCGACTCCAGAGCCGCCGATAGCGGCGCGAAAGTCACCCTCACAACCTCGATCACGCCACAGGCCCAAACACGGAAATCGACACACTACCGAACCGACAGAGGCCGCCGTTACCCCACATATTGGTAAATATCGATTTAGATGCCGACATCCGCAAGACGACCTCTTGGCCTTCACCAGTCCGCCCGTGGGATCTAGCAATAGATCTGGTCGAATGACCCAATCATGCCGGGTAGCCCGAAGCGCACCCGGAATCATCGCGAATCTCCCCGGGACTACGCATATCCTCTCCATCACGCTCGGGGCGGTACACGTAGCGGACACTACCGGGGTCTGCACCGGCAGGGTATCTTGGCGCCTCCGAAACCGAAACTACGTCCCCCACAGCATGTTGACCCCCCACGTCAAGCTGCAGGGTTATTCCTAACAACTCCGGAAGCTCGATATTCGAGCCCGCCACCACTTCGGTCGACCGGAACTGACTGCTGTCTCCCAGCACGATCCAACCATTTGCCACCGACTCATGGGTCGGGTCCTGCACCTTCCAGTAGGTGAACTGCATCAAAGCAGGGTCGTAGTCGGGCTCCTGCCCGGCCAATAGATTGTCGTACGCCTCAACCCCCACCACTCGTTCACCGTCGCACAGCGGCGCATAGATGTGAAGTTGATCACCAATCTCCGCAAATCCGACCGCATAATAGTCATGACTCGGCAAAAATAAACCACAACCGGAAGTCAGCAACAGACTCACGAGGCAAGCGGCGAATCGCATTCTCAACACTTATATCCCCCTATTACTGGCAGCTTCAGCTGCGGTCTCATACCTGTTGCACCTTCCGCCGATCCAGAAATCGATCACCTCGGCACCCAAGTACAGTCCGGGGAACAGCAGACCGTCCTGGTTCCCCTACTGGTCGCGGTGGCGCTTCTCGTGAGCTGCAAGATCCGCATCAACCTTCCAGGAACTCCGGTCGGGAACGAATGTCGTGCCGTACATGGTGCCACCCCTAGCCTTCAGCGATAACCGTCCCGGGTCTGTGAAGCTAACGGCCCTGTCTCACTTTCGGTTTGCGCCGTGAGGTACTGTTGGTTCGAGTGGGGGTGAGAGACCACCACCTTCGACCTGTCGCCGCAGGTTGATGTAGTTGGGGCAGCCTGATCCGGGTGGCGCCGGGGCGGGTGGGAGCAGCCCTGACAACGCCGGGACGTGCCAGTACTGCCAGATGGGGCGGCTCCGGCTGAGAGGTTTGGGGCGGCGTTGGCATCCGCATCGCCTCAACGGCCCTGCCGAAGCGCCAGCAGACACGGATCAGTCGTGGCGTTCGCTCAGCCCAGCGGGCGCCCTGCACGGCCATGAAGGGCACCGGGTCGGTCGCGCCGGCCTCGCTGCGTCGCCAGGTCCGGCACCCTCGAACGTAGGTGCGGGCGCTGCCCCGACGGGCACCAGCTCGACCGCGCCCGGTAGGCGGCCGTCGGCCGCTACGGCCGCGTCGACCCGGAAATCTCGGAGGTCGACGAGCGAGTCGGGCCCGTCGGCCTGGCCTGCTGTGCCTCGATCGCCCGGATGTGCCGGTACGCGAACCACAACGGTGGGAACGCTCCGACGGCAAAGGACAGGTCCACCATGGTCCAGAACCACGAGATCTCCCGGAGCGGCCCGCAGATCAGCGCCAGCGGTACGATCCCGGCACAGGCGATCATGCCGAGCTGGACCACCCAGACGTTGCGCACCGGGTCGCGCAGCGGTCCCCAGAATGCCACCGCAAGCACCAGATGGGCGAACGCGAGCCAATCCGTCCCGTACCGCATGAACGGGTGGTGGTCCCCGGTTTCCACCAGCCCGACGTGCACCCGCTCAATCCAACTGACCAGGGCCGGCAACTGGTCGGCGAACGGGTCGACCGCCCGCAGCAGCCAACGCACCTCGATCTCGAGCGGGAACGCGGTCACCCCGCTCAGGAACAGTCCCGCCACCACGACCCAGAGCCAGCCGCGAGTTCGCCGCAGGCGCTCCTCGACATTTCATGCCGCCAGGGTAGCGATGAGCTTCGAGGTGCCTGGCCCGGGACAGCACAGACCCAGGCCGCAGCCGCGCGCAGACAGGCCACTGCCGAGGGTTCGGCACCGAACGGTCCACACCAGCCTGTTGATCCACCGGGCGACAGCCGACATGTCCAGTCGCGACATCCGCGGCCCGGTGCACCCAACCTCAGCGGTCAGCTCAATCAAATAGTGGCCCGATCGGCACCTTTGCCCCATATGAATGGTTGAGCGCCGGGGTCCGTTGATCTACAACGAATGGTACGCGCCAGCCGTAGTCGGCGAGTACGTGGATCGGCAGGTGCCGCACCCCTGGTCGCAGTCACCCTGATCACTGGCGTCGATGCGGACTCGCGGCTGAATCGCAACGATAGCGTAGGTTGAGCGTTACGCGAGGATTACGGGTGCGCTGTTTCGACTGGCCCACCTTGGTATGACCCCGCGACAAGGATGCCGAGATCCTCGCCCTGCGGCACCAGGTCCTGACCCTCGAGCGTCGCCCGGTCATCGGTCCGCCGCCGTGGCGCCTTTCCGGGTGCGGCGGCAGCAACGGCTGCATGAGTTGCCAGAACGACTCGGGGCAGCACTTCTCCACGTCATCACCGCAAGTCAACGAATGACCTTGCGCTTCGACAACCCCAAATGACACACGGTCTATCGACAGGACCCTGGCTATGCTTTAACCTTCACACTCGCCGGGCAGCTTAACATTGATAATCTCTGTTAATTGTGACAGAATTACCCGAAGATCCGACGGATTCGAACTCCATCGCGGCGATGCGCTTCCTCGTAGTGACGATTCGGGCATCACGGCCAGCAGTAAACGGGCCCCGAGGGACAAAGAGGCACGAGACAAGCGGTCGGGGATCGGCATGTCCTGAAACGCTACCGGCCACCCAAGGAAGAATTGGCGATCTACCCGACCAGAGTGGACGTGATTCATCCGACCGGTATTTTCCCGGCGTTCCAGATCGGAGAAGTAGGAAGTGACCAGTTTCCTGGTGCTCGGAACCATTGAGGTCCGTACCCGCACCACCGTTCAACGGATCACCGGGGTTATGAAGCAGACGCTGCTAGCTGCCCTACTCGCCGCCAACAACCGGCCCGTGACCATCGAAGCCCTCTCCGAGGAGCTGTGGGGGCCGACGCCGCCGGCCAAGATGGAGAACGCTCTGCAGGCCCAGGTCAGCCGGATTCGACGATTGCTCAACCGGCTGGAACCCGAACGCCCGGAAAGCCGTCTGATCACCACCGTGTCCAGCTACCGGATGCTGGTTTCCTGGTCCGAGGTGGACGTGTTGTCGTTCGAACGAACCGTGAACGCCATCCAGGACCGACCGTGTACGGACCTGAGGCGCGATATCCGCGACCTGCGCAGCGCGCTGGAGCTGTGGCGCGGCCCGATCTTCGGTGGTCTGGCCGGTGGTGCGATCTGCCAGGCAGCGGCCGCCCGCTACCGGCAAATCCGGACCACCGCCCTCGAACTGCTCTACGACCGGGAGCTGCGCAACGGCAACCAGGCCCGGATTATCCCCGAGCTGGTGGGACAGATGGCCGAGAGCCCCACCAGCGAGCAGTTGTGCAGCCTGCTCATGGTCGCGCTCTACCGTGCCGGGCGCCAGGCCGAGGCGCTCGAGGTGTACCGCCACCTCCGCCGTCACCTCGCCGACGAGCTGGGCATGGAGACCTCGCCCGTGCTCCGGCGGTATGAGAAGGCGATCCTCGACCACGATCCGCTGCTGTTCCAGCAGGCCGCCCCACCGGTGTTCAGCAGGGGCGACTGACCACCGGCACCCCGGCGGCACACCCTGCGGCGCCGCCGTCGGCGCCAACGACACCGAACGAGCGGACCCGGGCCGTCGCGACCCGGCGGCCGTCTCCCGCCCGGCATCACATCTTCTCCGGGCCACAGGACATCGGCGGAACCACCTGGCCGCTACGATCGACACGCCCATGCGTCGGACAGGCCCTGGGGAGGACCGGATGGCTCGGTTGGCGGTGGTGTCCGGAGGCGGAACCGGTATCGGCCGGGCGGTGGCAGCGGAGCTGGCCGCCGACGGTGCCGACGTCGTCATCCTCGGCCGCCGGCCGGAGCCGTTGCGGACGGCCGCAGCGCAGATCAACGCCGATGTCGGGGCGCACCGGGTAAGGGCGGTGCCGGCCGACCTCGCCCAGGTCGAGCAGGTCCGCGCCGCCGCCGCAGACATCACCGACGGCGGCGCCACCGTCGACGTGCTGGTCAACAACGCCGGCGGCAACGTCGCCCCCGCCCCGCCGCAGGACCTGACCGAGGTCGGTGAGCACTGGCGGGCGAACATCGACGCGAACGTGCTGCCGGCGGCGCTGCTGACCCACGCGCTACTGCCCGCGCTCCGGCGGCCGGGCGGTCGGATCGTCACCGTCACGTCAATTGCGGCCTTCCGCGGCCCTGCCACGTACGGCGGGGCCAAGGCGGCCCTGCATCCGTGGTCGCTCGAGCTGGCCAACCTGCTCGCGGCGGAAGGCGTCACCGTCAACGTCGTCGCGCCCGGCTACATCCCGGAGACCGAATTCTACGGCGACCGGATGTCACCGGGATTCCACACTAGCCGCGTACAGCAGTCACCGATGCGTCGCGGCGGCGAGGTACACGAGGTCGCCGCAGCCGTCGGCTTCCTGACCAGCGAGTCGGCCGGCTTCGTCACCGGCCAGATCCTGCAGGTCAACGGGGGTGCGATCGCCGGGCGGGGCTAGACCGTGTGTCATTTGGGTTGGAATCGGGCCTGCCCCGGTCTACTGGGCTGGGCCCGGTCCGGTCCCCCTCTTGCGCGCACGGCGTGCGTACTGTCGATGTTCGCCCGCGACCAGTCGGTCTGCGCGGCAAGGCCGAGCACGTCGAGCGTCGCCTGGTGCAGAGCGGCCATCACCCCAAGCTCGACCCATTCGGTGAACCGGCGGTGCGCGGTCCGCCAGTGCACCGGGAACGAGCCGGGAAGCGTGCGCCACGAGCAGCCGGAGCCCAGGACGTACATGATCGCCGCGAGCATCGCCCGGTCATCGGTCCGTCGCCGGCCGCCACCCTGGTGCCTTTCCGGGTGCGGCGGCAGCAACGGCTGCGCGAGATGCCAGAACGCCTCTGGGCAGTACCTCTCCACGTCATCCACACCCGGTCAACGTATGACCCGACGCTTCACAGCCCCAACCAACTCACGATCTGAGCGGACCGTCACGCCGACGAGCCCGTACGCTGGGGGCCCAATCGCCTACGCGCCTCGTCAACCGTCCGCATGGTCAGCTCGGCGGACGCGCCAAGGTACGACCCCGGGTCGAATACTTCCTCTATCGTGGTCGGTGCCATGGCGCTGATCAGGTCGGGGCGCTCGGCGAGCAGGTCGCGCACCCGCCGACCCTGCTGAAACGCCTCCTGGGTGATCTGATAAATGAGCTCGTGTGCATGCTGCTTGCCGAACTGGCGGCCCAGCACCAGCATTAGCCGCTCCGACATGACCTGGTCGGCCACCGCGACAACGTTGCGCTCCAGGCGGTCGGTGTTGATGGTCAGGCCTTCGACGCTCTCCAAGACCATCGCCAACGCGGCGAGACAGTAGTGGGAGACGTCGGGCACGCACGCCCACTCCAGCCGCAACGAGCGGGAGTCGCGTTCGTGGTCACCGATCATGGCCGCCAGTGCGAGACCGGACTGGGCGGCTGCCAGCCGAGCCATCACCACGGCCTGCTCGCAGCGTTCCGGATTGCGCTTGTGCGGCATCGTGCTGCTGCCCACCTTGCCGTGCCGCCACGCCTCCCGCACCTCGTTGAACTCCGGCCGCGACAGCGTCCGGATCTCGTCGGCGATCCGCCCGAGCGTGCCGGTCAGCATGGCCAGCCCGGTCACGAACTCGACAACCCGGTCACGGGCCACGTGCCAGCCGACCGCCGGCGCGCGCAGCCCGAGTCGGGCTGCCACCCGTTCCAGCAGTTGCGGGCCGCGGTCACCGAACGCGGCCATGGTGCCCGAGCCGCCGAACAGCTGCACCACGAGGATCCGCTCCCGCATCTGATCCAGCCGCTCGCGGTGCCGCAGCAGCTCGTCCAGCCAGCTCGACAGCTTCAGCCCGAACCCCATCGGCAACGCCGGCTGAGCGTGGGTGCGACCGAGGGCGACAGTGCCGGCGTGCCGCTCGCCGAGCGCTGCCAACAGCGTGAGCAGTCGGTCGAGCGCCGGCTCGACCTCGTCGAGCACGTCCCGCATCTCCAACGTCTGGCCGGTGTCCTGAATGTCCTGGGTGGTCGCGCCGTAGTGGATGAACTGGCCCGCCTCCGGCCCGCAGGCGCTCTCGAAGACCCGCAGCAGCCCGACCAGGGAATGCCCTGAGCTCTCGATCTGGGCCTGCACCTCGTCCAGGTCGATGTTGGACAGCAAAGCCGAGGTGGCGATCTGGTCCGCCACCCGCCGGGGTATCAGATCGACCTCCGCCTCGGCCAGCGCCAGAGCCGCCTCGATGTCGAGCCACCGCTGGTGCCGACAGGTGTCGCAGAAGATCCGCCGAGACGCAGGAGTGGCGTAGCGGTTGCCGTAGAACCGGGAGTCGGTGATGTGGCCTCGTTCGTGTCGGCACCTGCCGGCTGGTGTCTCGGACACAGCTCTACCTCGCCTTCGTCAGAGCTTGGCTTCGCGCAGGTACGGACAGCCGCCGTACGGCGGGGCGGCGGTGTCGATGCGGGCCGCGGCGGCCAGGTCCAGCGCCGCCTTCCGCGGGGTGAGGCCGTCGCGCCGCGCGGTGTGGGCGATCTGCCCGATCAGCTCACGCATGATGCCGGCCAACGCATTCAGGACCCCCTGGCCACTCGGTACCTGTCGCGAGCCGAACAACGCCTCCATGGACGCCGACCCACCGATGCCACCGATAAAATCCGGAACCACGAACACACCGCAGTGGTACAGGGCCTGCTCGGCCTCGACGGACAGCCCGCAGTTCGCCCCCACGACCACTGCGGGGAACTGGCAGCGCATCACCTGCGCCATCGACATGGCGTCGGCGCAGGCGGCCAGCACCAGCACGTCGGCCGGAGCGGCGAAGATGTCCTCCGGCCGGCCGCCCACGCCGAGCTGGGGCACCGGCGTGCCGGTCGGGTCGGCCAGCATGCGGACGACGTCCAGGCCGGCGGAGTCAGTGACCGTACCGAACTCGTCGGCAACCGCGATGACACGCGCGCCGGCCTCGTGCAACGTCAGCGCCGTCGCCCGGCCCAGGTTGCCGAAGCCCTGCACTGCACAGCGCAGCGGGCCCGACACGTCGATCACCCGTGCCGCTCCGAAGACGGCGTGCGCGACCGCATGTCCAGCCCGGCGCTGGCTGACCGCCAACGGCCCGACCATCTCGTCCAACCGCGCCATCCGAGTGAAGAACTCCTCGTTGGTCAGCCCCTGCGCGGTGGCGATCGCGTATTTGACCGAGGGGATGCCGACGGTGCGGGCATGCTGTTGCAGCTCCGCCCACCCGGTGCCCATGTCGGGACCCATACTGAACCGCGAGCCCAGCTCGTCACGGAGAAAGCCGATGAAGCCACGCAACGCGGCGTCCTTGTCGGGACTGCGCGGGTCGTGGTCCAGGCCGCACTTCGCACCATCGACGTTGAGCCCCAGGACCCGCTGTTTCAACGTCATCCGTTGCGCGAGCCGACCCAGTTCGGTGACGTCGAGTCCGGGCTGCACGCGGCAACCGCCTGCTGCCAACGGCCGCTCGACCCTGTCGTAGACCAGCCAGCCACGAAGGTCCGACCGGTGGTCCTCGTAGCTCAGCACAGTGGTCATGGTCGGTCGTCCTCCGTCTGGGTTCGACGCAGCAGCGCTGCCACCTCGCGGGCGGTCACGACGCCGCGGAGCCGGCCGCCGTCGAGGACCAGTAGCGCACCGGCCGCGCGAAGCCGTCCGAGCACGTCCTCCAGCACCTCGCCGGAGCCGGCGTGCGGCAGGGGCGGATCGACGATCGGGCCGATGGCGTCGTGCACCGCCACCGCACCGGTGGCGAGCAGGTGGGCGAGGCCGGGCTCGGACACGGTGCCCGCCACCTCGGCGAGCCGGATCGGCGGCTCCGCCGCCGTCACCGGGAGGTGGCGCAGGCCGGTGTCGGCCATCAACTTCAGCGCGCCGGCGACCGTCTCCTGCGGATGCACGACAACGGCCGCCGGCCGGTCGGTCACCGCGTCGAGCGCGGCGCCGAGACAGCGCGCCGAGGTGGAGTCGGCGACGAAGCCGTACCGGCGCACCCACCCCTCGTCGAAGATCTTCGACAGGTAGCCGCGTCCGCTGTCGGGCACGACGACCACGATCACGTCCTGCGGCTCGCAACGTCTGGCCAACCGTACGGCGGCGGCAACGGCCATGCCGCTCGAACCGCCAGCCAGGATTCCCTCCTCACGTGCCAGCCGTCGGGCGTACAGCACCGAGTCGCGATCGCTGACCGCCAGCACCTCGTCGGGCACCGACGGGTCGTACGACCCGGGCAGCGACGGCTGGCCGACTCCCTCCACCAGGTACGGCCGGGCCCGCGTACCGCTGTAGACCGACCCCTCCGGGTCCACCCCGATGACGCGCACCCGTCCGTCGGAGACCTCCTTGAGGTACTGGCCGACGCCGCTGATCGTGCCCCCGGTGCCTATTCCGGCCACCAGGTGGGTAATCCTTCCGTCGGTCTGCGCCCAGATCTCCGGGCCGGTGCCGTAATAGTGTGCGTCCGGATTAGCCGGGTTCGCGTACTGGTTGGGCGAGTAGCCGCCGGGGATCTCCGTGGCCAGCCGAGCGGCGACGCTGCGGTAGGAGTCCGGATGCTCCGGCGGCACGGTGGACGGGCACACGACCACCTCGGCGCCGTAGCCGCGCAGCAATGCCCGCTTCTCCTCGGCTACCTTGTCGGGGCAGGTGAACACGCACCGGTAGCCGTGGGCCTGCGCCACCAGCGCCAGCCCCACGCCGGTGTTGCCGGACGTCGGCTCAACGATCGTCCCGCCGGGACGCAGCTGGCCCGCGGCCTCGGCCGAGGCCACCATGCGCAGCGCGATACGGTCCTTTGCAGAGCCGCCGGGGTTGAGCGACTCCAGCTTGGCGAGTACCAGTGGCGCCAGGCCAGCGGTGATCCGGGTGAGCCGGACCAGCGGCGTGTCACCGATCAGGTCCACGATTGACTCGTGGTGCTTCACGATGCTCCTCCCCCGGCACGGCGGGCGTCCGACACCGTCGACAGGCGGCGGTAGGCGGTGATGAATTCGAGGCTGGTCCGCACCCACACCAGCGCGGGGCCGGGACACGCGAGGGCCTTCACCAGGCACGGGCGCACTTCGTCCGGGTGCTGCACGGTGAATGCGAGCGCGCCGAACGCCTCGGCCAGCCGGGCGAAGTCCGGGTTGGCCAGCTCGGTACCGATCGAACGGCCGGGATGGTCACGTTCCTGATGGAGCCGGATGGTGCCATAGCTGCGGTTGTCCGCGACCACGTAGGTGACCGGCACCTGTCGTTGCACCGCGGTTGTCAGCTCACCGAGGTTCATCACCAGTCCGCCGTCGCCGACCACCACGACGGTCGGTACGGTCGCGTCCCGCAGTCCGGCCGCGACACCGGCGCCAACAGCGAAGCCCATCGCGCTGGACGCGACCCCGAGCAGGCGGCCGCCTTCGTCAAAGCGAACATACCGGTATAGCCAGCTGGTGAACGTGCCCGAGTCGACCACCAGCGTGAGACGCCCGCCGGTCAACTCGTCGAGTGCCGCGGCGACCTCGCCGAACACCACACCGTCCGGCGCCGTGACGGGTCGCCAGACGGCCTTGTCCGCCTCGATTCGGTGCAGCCGGGCGATCCACCCGGCCCGGTTGTCCGGTACGGCTGGCGCTTCGGTCAGGTCGGTCAGGAACGTGGCGGGATCGCCTACGGCGCCGAGCGTGACCGGGTGGTAGGTGTCCAGCCGGGCCGGATCGGTGTGGACGTGGATCAGGGTCTGTCCCCGCGCCGGCAGCCGCCGCCGCAGCGTGGTGGTGCCGTCCAGAGCGGTGCCGACGGCCAGGATGACGTCGGCGGCGCCGAGGGCCTCGGCCTGCACCGCGGGCGTGGCGTTGTGCAGGTGCCCGGCGTAGTGCGGGTGGCGGTTGGGCAGCAGGTGCTGGCACTTGTTTGCGGTGACCACCGGTACCGCGTGCCGTTCGGCGAACGCACGCACGGCGTGCCGGCCACGTGGATGGTCAAGCTGCGGGCCGGCGATCAGCAGCGGTCGGCGCGCCCCGGCCATCAGCTCGGCAGCCCGGCCCAGCTCCGCCGCGCCGACCCGGGGCGGGGCGACCGCCGCTCGGCAGGCCGGCAGGGCAAGCGGGTCGGCGCGGCCGATCACGTCCTCCGGCACGGTCAGCACGACCGGTCCGGGCGTGCCGGACTCGGCGGTGCGCACCGCGCGTGCGACGAACTCCGCGGTGTCCGCTGGGTCGTGCAACGTCCACACCGCCTTGGCGATACCGCCGAAGAGCCGGCCGCAGTCCACGCCCTGAAACGGGTCGCGGTCGGTGTTGCGCCGTGGGACACCGCCCACCACAAGCAGCAACGGGGCGCCGTCTTCGCGGGCGGCATGCACGGCGATCGTGGCGTTGGCTGCGCCGGGCCCTCGGCTGACCAACGCGACCCCGACCCGGCCGGCGAGCCGGGCGTCGGCCAGCGCCATAAAGCCGGCTGATCCCTCATGCCGGCAGGTCACCACGTCCACCCGGGGCTCGTCATGCAGGGCGTCGAGGATCGGCAGGTAGCTCTCCCCGGCGACGCAGAAAACCCGATCGACGTCGTACTCCCGCAGGCTGGCCACGATGGTCGCGCCAGCCGGGACCGGTGCCGGCGCGCCGTCGGCGCCGGTCACACCCCGCCCCCGCCGGGCGCCCGGTACGGTGCCGTGGCCTCCGTCCGCGGGAAGATGATCGCCGACTCGTCGAACGTCTGCCCCCACCGCTGGTACTGCAGTAGCACCAGTTCCGGCGCCACGTGGTGCCAGTGCTCGGCGCCGCGCTCGTAGCGGATCGGACCGCGCCAGGTGTCGAACGGCATCCGCTCCAGCGCGTCGAGAACGTCGGCCCGGCTGCCCGACGAGGCGGCGACGGCCTGGGCGATGACGGTGACGTCGGTGAAGTGGGTCAGCGCGGTGTCCGGCGGAAACGATCCGTACCGGGTGCTGTACCGGTCAATGAACCAGTGCGCGACATCGGTGAGTCCCTGCCACGACGGTCGGTAGCGCATCGCCGGCCACATGGTGCCGACGCCTGCCGGCCCCGCGAAGCGCCAGAAGTCCTCCGACCGCAGCGGGAAGCCGAAGGTCACCATCATCGGGGTGCCCGGCAGGAGGCCCAGCGCCGCCGCCTGCTCGATGATCAGATAGTTCGTGCGGACGACGCCGCCGTTGATGAACAGGTCGGGCTCGAACTGCTGGATGCCTTTGAGCTCCTCGGTGACGTTGTCGGTGTCGTCCTGCGGGAAGTCGAAGCGCAGGAAGTCCATGCCGTGCCGCTCGGTGCCGTACCGGACCAGGGTGTCGGCCATCATCTGGCCGAAGACGGTGTCGGAGGCGATCAGACCGACCCGACGCATGCCCTGCGCGGCGGCGAAGTCGAGCATCACCGGCACCCGGTCGGCGATGCTGAAGTACGCGCGAAAGACGTTGCGACGCCGCTCTGCGGTGACGTCGCTGAGCCCGTTCTCGATGAAGATCGGGACGTCGTAGCGGGTCGCCACGTCGACCACCCACGGGGTGGTCCGCAGGTGCCACTGTCCGATCACCGCGACCACATCGTCGACGAGGGCAAGTTTGGTCATCTGCGCCGCCGACGATCGGGCCATGCCCTCCTGCGCGGCGGTGGCCTGGTCGTCGTAGAGCACCAACTGCACGCCGCGACCGCCGGCGAGGTCGTGCTCGCGGACGTACTCCGCGCCCAAACAGGCGCCCCGGACGATCAGTTCGCCGGCGACCGGGTCGCCGGGCGGCGTCAGCGGGGTGAGGATGCCGATGCGGACCGGGTCGTCCCCGGCGCTCCGGTTGACCTTCCCCACCATGACGGTGGCGCGGGTGCGGGGGGTGTCTGCGGTTGCGGTCACGATCGTCCTTCCTCGAACTCCGGGGTCAGCTCGAACTCGGTCAGGTAGCCGGAGAAGCGGTCCGCCAGCTCCGTCGGGCGCAGGCCGAACGACTCGACCCGATACCGGTGGCGTTCCGGCGGGCGGCCGGCCCCATCGATGACGAACCGGGTCATCGCGTCGCGGGCGGCGTCGGTCATCGGTACCCCGGCGTGGTCACACACCCGCTCGGCGACGTCGAGCGGGCCTGCGACCAGGTCCGCGTAGCGCACGTCCAGCGGCGCCCGGGCGGTCCCGCCTCGGCCGCGGCGCAGGCCGGGTAGCACCGCCGCCGCCCGTGCCAGCCACTCCTGGCCGATCTCGGAGGGGTCGACCTGGCGGGACCGGGCCGCCCGGATGGTCGCCGTCAGGCTGCACACGCTCGGGATGGCCACCGTCGGATCGCGATGCAGCCGGACCACCGTGGCGTCCGGGAAGCTCCGGGTCAGTTCATCGAGGTGCCACAGGTGCGACGGGCACTTCAGCAGCACCGCGTACGGCGCTGCCGCGTCGGCGTCCGCAGTGGGCCGGGCGAGCAGACACTGCAGGGCGGCACGGTGATGCGCGTAGGCGGGCGCCATCGGCTGTTGCGCCAGCCAGCCGAGATAGCCGGGCACCCGGTACCGCAGGCCGTAGATGACGTGCCGGAACGTGTTGGCGGTCAGCCGATGGCACTCCTCGCCGTGCCGCGCGTCGAGGTGATGGATGGCGCGGAGACCGGGCGCCGCGCGGTGGTACTCCGCGACGTACCGCTCGCACTCACGCACCAACTGCGGCTCCGGGCGGGGGTCCGCCGGGTGCATCAGCTCCCACAGCCTCGGCGTGCGCAGCCTTGGGTGCTGGGACAACAGGTTGTGCAGGAACGTGGTGCCGGTGCGGAGCAAACCCGTGATCACCAACGGCCGCGGCGGCGGGGGAAGGGGCCGGGACGCCCTCATGCGGCGTACTCGGTGGTGATTGGTCAACGCCTGCACGAGGGCCGCGCGGGTCCGGACGAGTCCGTCGTCGGTAAGCCGGGCCTCGGCGTCCAACGCGGCGGTGAGCCGGCGCAGCCCGGCGACGACCTCCGGATCCTCATCGGGCTCGCCGCCCACCGTGTCCGAGGCCAGCCGGATCACCTCGTCAGGATCGAGCGACCGCGCATCGTTTCGGTCCAGTGAACGGGTCACGGTCCCTCCCTTCCGCAATTACACCGAGATGACGTCAGGCCGTTGCACCAGAAGGCTCGAAAAAGAGTCCTGACGGCGATTTTGGCAGCCCACACCTACCGTTTACTGACGTCGTACTGACGCTTCTCATAGCCGTTTTAACGCGAACGGACGTCATTATCATTCGTCATCCTGACGGGACACTGACGACCGCCTGACCAAACTCGCACACGCGTAACCCTTGTTCCGCAGCACCCACCTGTGCAATAACTGGATCGGCCACCGCGTCAGATGGGACGACATTATGAACGGTTCACCCAGCGAATCCGATATCGTCCTGGCAGCGCTCCAGAACTATACGGAGTCAGACAATCCGAGCGCATTCCTGGCGTTGAACTCGGGTAACCGGTACTTTCACGCGGAGGGAACCCCGGGCGTCATCGTCTACCGCGAGGCGGGGCGGTACCTGGTGCAGTTCGCCGGCCCGTTCGCCGCACCGGGCGACCGCGGCAAGCTGCTGAACGCGTTCGTCGCGTTCGCCGCCGAGCGCGATCGCGAGGTGGTCGCCGTGCAGATCCAGGCCGCCGACGCCCCCGACTACGTGGCCGGCGGATTCACGGTCAACCAGATGGGCGCCTCGTTCGCCGTCGACCTGACCCGGTTCTCGCTGCGCGGGACGGCGTTCATGCAGCTCCGAAACAAGATCTCTCGGGCCCATCGAACCGGCCTCGTGGTCCGGGAGGCACCGCTGGCGGACTGGTACGAGCGGATGCAGGCGCTGGACGCCGCCTGGCTGGGCACCAAAGGTGCGGATGCCAAGCCACTGGAATTCCTGGTGGGCCAGTACGGCGACCGCCACCAGTCGCTGCGCCGGCTGTTCGTGGCGGCCGTCGGCGACCGACTCATGGGCTACATCACCTACTCACCGGTGTACGGCGCCCACCAGGGATGGCTGCACGACCTGACCCGCCGCCAGCCGGGCGCACCTCCCGGCACGATGGAGACGATCAACCGGGCGGCGATCGACACGTTCATCGGCGAGGGCGTGCACTGGCTGCACTTCGGCTTCACGCCCTTCACCGAGCTGGAGAGACTGCCCCGGTTCGGTGACTACAGCCGCGCCTTCCACCAGTTCATGCGGTACCTGTGGCAGCACGGGGAGGCGGTCTACCCTGCACAGACCCAACTGGCGTACAAGCAGAAGTGGGCCCCCAGCCACATCACGGGTGAGTACATCGGCTTCCAACACGGCGCGAGTATCCCCGCCCTGGTCGCGATCTTCCGCGCCTGCAACGCGGTGTGAGCCCTGGCGCCAACACGATGATTAGGGAGGTCAACGTGTCCAACGCCGAGATCGAGGCACTCAGCGAGCGGCTCGCCGAGTGCTTCGGGGCCTGCGCCGCCGCACCGGACGACCGTGCGGCGGGTGCCACGGCCGACCAGGTGCTCGCCGAACTGGAGAAGTTGATGCGCCGCTCCCACGACGCCGGCGTGTCGTCCTAGGGCTTCCGTAGGGGCCCGGTGCGGCTCATCCGCCTGCCGGGTTCCGCTCCAGTTCGACCGCCCGCCACAGGTACCAGCTGGCCGCCGTCCGGTACGGCCGCCACCGCTCCCCCAGATCCGCTACCTGCTCCGCAGTGGGGATCGGAGTTATCCCGTAGAGCAGCCCGGCGCCGCGCCGCAGACCCTGGTCGGCCAGCGGTAGGACGTCGGGGCGGCCAAGCCGGAAGATCAGGAACATCTCCGCCGACCACCGCCCGATGCCGCGCACCTCCGTCAGCCGGGCGACGATGCTGTCGTCGTCCATCCCGGCAAGCTCGTCAAGCCCGGGTAGGGCTCGGCGGTCGGCGCGGTTGGCGAGGTCGCGCAGGCGAGGACCTTGGCCCGGGACAGCCCGACCGCTCGCAACTCGTCCTCGCTGGCACGAAGAATCCGGGCCGGGGTGGGCCGGCGGTCGGCCCCCGCGCCGAGCGCGCGCAGCCGGCCAAAGATGGTCGCTGCAGCCTTGGTGCTCAACTGCTGGTGGACGATCGCCTCGGCAAGCATGTCGAACACCGAGAAGGTCGGCCGTACCGGCAGGTCGAAGGGCCCCAGCCGGTGCATCTGCGCGGCGAGGACCTGGTCCGCGCGGCGCAGGCGCGCGACCGCGGCCGCCGGGTCGAACCCGAGCCGACCCGGGGGTGTCTCCACGCCGGCCAACGGGACGGCGGCGCTGCCGGCCGCCGACGCAGTCGTGACCGGCGCCCTCTTCTTCGACGGCGTCTTGTCCGGCGCGCTCCTGGCCGAGGTGGTCCTGGCCGGTGCGGCGTTGGTGGACGAAACGTTCTCGATGTCCAGGATTCGCAGTTTGATGTCCACCCCACCCGCCGCCGTGAAGCCGCCGGGCCGGCCATTTGCGGCGACGACCCGGTGGCACGGGACGATGAGGGGGAACGGGTTGCGTCCTAGTGCCTGCCCCACGGAACGGGCGGAGCCGGGTGCGCCGATGGTGCGGGCCAGCGCCCCGTAGGTCACGGTGTCGCCGGCCGGGATCCGTCGCGCAGCCTCGTAGACCCGGCGGCGGAACGGCGCCAGCCCGTCGAGGTCCAGCGAAACGGCGCCGAGGTCGCCCGGCTGCCCGGACAGCAGGGCCACCAGGTCGTTCACCACCCGGGCGATGTCGGCCGGCGGAATGGCCTCCCGCGTGTGGGGAAACCGGGTCTGCATCCGCCGCCGGGTTGTGGCGCTGCTGGTCTCGGGGAGCTGGGTGCCCACAACGCGATCGCCGCACCACGCAATCGCGCACCGACCTATCGCCGTATCGAACATCGCGAAGCCCACGTCGGCACCCATGCGGCTCCTCACTTTCGTACCGGAAACAGCTAAACGCGCTCGCGACATTTCACTCGGCGCAGACGCAGGACTGGTTGCCTTCAGGGGGCGATCAGCGCGACCCCAACCGTCGGACCGGAGATCGGCGACGTCGGTCCCGCCCACATCGCGGATGCGCGGACCGCTCCATAAAGATCTGCGGTCATCGTATCAATGTGTACACGGTGGTGGCCTTACGCTGCTCCGGGACGCGCTGCGCGGGTACGAACACCGGTCGCTCGTCGCTGGCCTCATCGACCGCTCGGTCGACCCTCACAGAATCCGGGGAGCCTTGGCCCGCAGCAGATCGATCGCCTCCGGCAGGCCCATGAACCTCAACCGGGCGTCGGCCAGGTCGTCGTTCCACTTCGCCGCCAGCTCCCAGCGCTCCTGCGGCGTGGTGTCGATCAGCCGGCGTCCCGGGAAGAGCTCGTAGTCGCGCAACGCCTCGGCATGCGGCTGCATACCCTCCTGGAACAGCCGTTCCCGGTGCATGACGAACTCCTCGTCCTCCAACTGATCCCACAGTTGCCGGCCCCGGCGCAGCACCTCGAGCACGTGCCCCCGATCCTCCGGGTGCCTGATCAGGTGGTCCCGTACGTACGAGCTACCGACCGCCAGGTGACGAATCTCGTCGATGGCGGCGCCCCGGGCGATCTCCCCCGCGACCGGGTCCAGCACACCCCACTTGCGTTCGCTGAGTTCGGTGGAGGCTGCCAGAACCCCCTCGATGATGACCGCGAAGGCGACGACCGCGCCGACGAAGTCCCCCTCGTCCCGGACGAGCGTGATCGCGAAGTCCTGCACCGGTCGCAGCACCCTGCGCTGGTATTCCGCGCCGGTACGGCGCACGAAGTCCATCAGCTCACCTTTGGGCACACCCACGTTGAGCAGGTGATTCCTGAAGATCATGTGGTGGCGGGCCTCGTCCAGCAGCTGGGTGCTGAAGAACTCGAGTTCGGGAATGTCGGGGGCGGTGGTTACGTAGTAGGCCAAAACCCGGGTCGCGGCCTCCTCATCCAGCGAGCGGTACGCCAGCTCCAGGCGAAGCGCCTCGCTGAGCGGGCCGGGCTCGCGCAGGTAGTCGGGGGTGACCAGCTCGCCGGAGTAGCCGAGAGGCCGACCGCGCAGGGTTCCCTGGGCCACCTCCCGGAACCAGTAGCCGAGGTCGCACCGTTCCACTGTCAGGGCCAGGTTGGCGGCACCGTCCAGTAGGCCGGGCGCGTGGTCGAAGTCCGCTTCGGTGGCAACCATACCGGTCACAGTGATCAGCTCCTCTTGGTCGGCTCGGTCAGCCCGGGGGCAGGGCCACGGAGATGTGGGGGTACAGGCGGCCGGCGTACGACAGCAGCGGCTCGCCCCGGTGGTGTCGGCCCTCCACGACATCAGCGAAGATCACATCGTGGTCTCCCACCGGGTGCAGTTCACGGACTCGGCAGGACAGGTGGGACAGGCACCCGTCGATCAGCGGCGCCCCGGTGTGCGGATCCGGATGCCAGGTCAGGTTGTGGAACTGGGCGTCGCCGGTGGGTCGCCGCGGATCGGCGAAGTGAGTGGCCAGGTCCGTCTGGTAGCGGCCCAGCACATTGACGCAGAAGGCACCAGCCTTCTCGGTCAGGGCAGTGAACGTCGACGAGGCGCGCAGCGCGACCCCGAGCACCAGCGGATCGCGGGAGACGGCGACGATCGCGCTGACCGTCGCGCCGTGCGCGGCGCCGTCGTGGTGGACCGTCAGCACCGTCACTCCCGAGGCCAACCGGCGCAACGCGGCGCGGGCCGGCGGCCCGAGATCCACCACCTCCCCGCCGGCGACGGCACCGCGCTCCGGTGCCTGGTCGGTCACCGCGCCGCCCCGACACTGCCGGCCGATACCGGCTCCTCGGGGGCGGGCACCCGGCTGGTCCCGGCCGAGCGGGCCCGCAGCATCGCGACGATCCGGTCGTACGCGGCGTTGGGGACAGGCTCGAAGGGCCGGCCGAACGGCTTGAGGAAGTTACCGAACACCCCGCGGTCGCCGAAAACGTGGAACGGGATCGCCAACAGGGCCCACTCCGGGCCGATCAGCCACAGCCACAGACCGACCAGGGCGGTCTGGGTAATCAGGCTGTGCATCGTGTTGTACAGCACGTAGTAGACCTTCGAAATCCGCCCGTCCGGGCTGCGGCGGAACGCGATGGCCCCGGGGATGTAGCCCACCAGGTCGATGACCGCGAACAAGACGAGGAAGGGAATCCAACGAATCTCGTCGAAGTGGACGAGAATCAGCACGATCGAGATCGCGAAGCCCACCAGATATTCGGCACGGTGCAGACGGAACGTCAGCGGCGACTCGTACGGATTCTTCTGGTCCATGGTGGTCCTCTTTCCCGAGGGGCGGTTACGACAAATTGAGCGGAGCGCCGGCGAAGTAGTCACCGAGCGCCTCGACGGTGCTGGTGCGCGATGGCGGGTGGAATGCCAGGGCCCGTACGGCAGACATCAGGTACGCGACGTCGAAGGTGCGCATGAAGGTCAACCCGCCCAGCAGTTCGGCGGCGTCATTGACCGCGGCAGTGAGCAGATCCTGCACCGCGTACCGGGCCACGAGCACGGACGCCACCGCCTCGTCGCCGGTGACCCCGTCTTTCAGCGCCCGGGCAGCGCCTTCCACCAGGTCGACCGCAGCCTCCAGGCGCAGGGCCACCCCCACCCGGTCCGAGGCGCTGCCCCGACCGGTCGCCACCAGCTGTGCCACCAGGTGCGAAGCCGCACCGACATAGATGGACGTGGCCAGCAGCTCGAACCAGGTGAAGCCGACGGTCTGCAGGTCGTCGAGCCGGCTCTCGTCCTCGGCGGTGCTCTGGATGACCAGTTCCTGCGGGACGAAGACGTTATCCAACCGCACCTCGTGGCTCTGCGCGGCGGCGAGGATCGGGCTGACCCAGAAGGGCGTCGTGCTGATGCCCGCCGAGTCGGCAGGGATCAACAGCAGGGCCAGGTTGTTCCGGCCGTCCGGTCCGGGGAGGGCAACGCTGGCGGTCAGGATGTTCATCGACGCCGACAGGCTGCACGGCTTCTTGCTGCCGTTGACCAGATAGCCGCCGTCGGTCGGCCGCGCCACGACCGACGGCAGCAGGATGTTCTGATCGGTACGTCCCTCCGCCCAGCCGGAGGCGAGTAGCAGTCCGTCGCTGGCGATGCCCGAGAGCACCTTCAGCTGCGCGTCGGTCAGCCGCCCGGCAGTCTCGGCGAGCGCGAACAACATGGCGACGGTGAAGTGATGCATGGCCAGGCCCACGCCGAGCGACGGCGACAACGCCGACACCGCCCGCTGTACGCGTACCGCGTCCAGGGGATCTGCGGCTGACCCACCGTGCTGCTGGGGCACCAGCAGCCCCGGACCGCCGTGCACACGGAACACCTCGACGATTCGACTGCCTTCAGCCTCGCGCTCGTGAAGCGGCATCTGCTCCAACGCCGCAAGCAACCCGGGATGGAACCGCTCGCACACTTCCCGTGCCACTGTGAGAGAACGCATCTGTAACACTCCTTGATGTCGAAAGGCACCGTCCAGCCGCTTGTTTCGAGCCAATTTCAATCTGACAAACTGCGCTGACCGAAGACTGACGCCGTCTTGACGAAAGCACCATCGGGTCGAAATGCAGCGAGCGCCCGGGCGTACCCGGGCGCTCGCTGCGTGTGCGGAGAGGGCAGGATTCGAACCTGCGTGGGCCGAAGCCCTTCCGGTGACCCGGACCCCATTAGGCCGCTCTGGGTACCTCTCCTTCAGCGCGGTGGCCGGCTCCGCTGGTGGGATCTCCCGCCGCCTTGCTGAGACAATCTTTGCAGACTGGTCCTGACCCGATACTGACGACCGACTGACATCGGTCCGCGGGCCGGCGTGCTCCGCCGGAGGAATATTTCGGTCAGCGTCCGATCAGGAACCGGTCGATATTGTCGGGCGCATGAATAGTGCGCATGATCGGCTGCTCGGTCTCGCCGCCGGCTACGCCACCGCCTATCTGGACAGTCTGCCCACCCGACGCGTCGGCGCGACCGCCAGCCCGAAGCAGCTGGTACAGCTGCTCGGCGGCGCCATGCCCGAGGGCCCGTCACCGCCCGAGCAGACGATCGCGCTGCTGAACCAGGCGGCCGAGGAGGGCGGCGTAGTCGCCAGCTCCGGGCCCCGGTTCTTCGGGTTCGTCGTCGGCGGCACCCACCCGGTGTCCATCGCAACCGACTGGCTGGTCAGCGCCTGGGATCAGAACAGTGGCGTGTACGGCCTCGGCCCGGCCGTGGCCACCGCCGAGCAGGTGACCGCCGAGTGGCTGGTCGATCTGCTGGGTCTGCCGCCCGGTACCTCCGTCGGTTTTCCGACCGGCTGCGCCATGGCGCACGTCGCCGCGCTGGCGGCGGCCCGGCACCACGTGCTGGAAGAGGTCGGCTGGGACGTGGAACGCGACGGTCTCCAGAGCGCGCCGCTGGTCAACGTGGTCGCCTCGGCACAGCGCCACCTCACCGTCGACCTGGCGCTGCGCTACCTGGGCTTCGGAGTGGCCAACACCCGGCTCGTGCCCACCGACGCTCACGGCCGGATGCTCGTCGACCGGCTGCCGGAGATCCTGCGCGACTGCGAGGGCCCGACGATTGTCTGCACCCAGATCGGTGATGTGAACACCGGGGCCGTCGACCCGGTTGGCGCGGTCTGCGACATCTCTCATGAGCACGGCGCCTGGGTTCACGTGGACGGCGCGTTCGGGCTGTGGGCGGCCGCCAGCCCCCAACTGCGCCACCTGGTCGCCGGGCTGGAACACGCGGACTCCTGGGCCTCCGACGCGCACAAGCTGCTGAACGTGCCGTACGACTGCGGACTCGTCTTCGTGGCGAACCCGGATGCCCATCGCGCCGCGATGCTCACCGTACGGCCTGGCTACCTTCCGGGCCCCGCACCTGGTGAACGTGATCCGATCGAATGGGTGCCGGACTTCTCCCGTCGGGCCCGCAGCCTGCCGGTATGGGCGACGCTGCGCACGCTCGGCCGGAGCGGGGTCGCCGAGCAGGTCGAGCGGTGCTGCGCACTGGCCCGACGCTTCGCCGACCACCTGCGCGACGTCCCGGGCGTGCGGGTCCTCAACGACGGCCCGCTCAATCAGGTACTGGTGCGCTTCGGTGACGACGATGAGGTCACCCGAACCGTCATCCGGCAGCTGCAAGACTCCGGCGACTGCTGGTTCGGCGGCACGATGTGGCAGGGCTCTGCCGCGATGCGGATCTCGGTGAGCTCGTGGCAGACCACCGCGGCGGACGTCGACGACACCGCCGCGCGCGTCGCGGCCACCGTGACCGAGATCCTGCACCCGTAGGCGGTGGCGACGCCACGGTAGGCTCAGGCGAGGAAACTGTCCAGCGTCGCCATGGTGAGCTGCGGCTGGTCGAGCTGGATCAGATGTCCGCACTCCGCCAGCACCGCTGTCGTGCAGTCACCGACCACCGCGGCGAACTCCTTGGCGTACCGGACGTCAACGATGCGGTCCTGACGTCCCCAAACGAGCAGCACGGGGACGGTGACCCGGTGCAGCCGACGGCGCAGCCCATGCTCCGGGAACGGCCACACGAACTTGCCGCTGCAACCGTAGGCCCAGATTTGGGCAACCATCCTGGCGCGCATCTGCTCTGGATCGGTGGGCAGCTGCAGGACCGTCCTGACCAGGTCGCTGGAGAGACGGTGAAACAGCAGCGCCGGCAGCTTGTCCGGGGCTACCGCGTTCCAGTTGACGACGGGGGCGTCGTCGAGCCACAACCCGAGTGGAGCCAGCAGCACCACCCGGCCCGGCAGGTCGGGGAAGTGCGCCGCCAGGTCAGCGGCGAGCATCCCGCCGAACGAGGCCCCGACCAGTACCGGGCGCTGCAACCCGAGCTGCCCGATCACCTCCTGGTAGGCCAGCACCAGGTCCGACCAGTCCGCTACCTGCCGGATGGCGTACGGGTCGTCGGGACTGGTTCCGGGGAACTCCGGTACGTACACGGTGTACCGCTCGGTCAGGTGCCGCAGCAGTGGATCCCAACCGAAGCCCCCGGCCTGGTGCAGGTAGACCAGGGGCGCACCGGCGCCGGCGATCTGCACCTCGACCGTGAGCCGGCCGCCGAGGACGGTAACCGCCTCGCGGCGTACCGAAGGCAAGCTGGTGCTCATGCGACGGTCCTCTCGTTCTGGTTGTCTGATCGGGGCGCGGGTGCGGCGATCGTCGTGGTGGGGCTGCCACCCAGGCGCTCGGGCCACCAGTGGTGGGCGTAGTCCGTGTCGCTCCACAGGTGACGAAGTCGCGGCGCGACCGCCTCGGCGAACAGCTGGATGTTCTCGCGGACCAGCTCGGTGGGGAGCGAGCCGAAGCCGAGCATGGCGTGCAGGTTGCCGATCCGGTGCTCCCGGCAGAACGCGAACAGCTGCTCCGCCACGGTCTCCGGGCTGCCGGCGATCACCGCCCCGGCCGCAACGAGCTCCCGGTAGGACGCCCCACGCATCTGCCGCGACATGCCGACGTCACCGGGGTCGGCGAAAACCGCCCGCAGGCCCTGAATGTCAATCCCGCCGGGGATACCGAGCAGGTGGCCAGGGATCGAGCCAAGGCCCTTGCGGAATGCGTACTCGGCGTGCTCGGCGTACCGGCGGTCCGCCTCGGCGTCGGTGTCGGCTACCGCGATGGTCTGTAGGAAGCCCACCCGATACGGGTTGGCCGGGAGGCCGGAGCGCTCGACCAGCTCCCAGAACCGGGGAAAAATGCGCCTGCCGGTCAGTTTGGCGCCGGAGAAGCCGAAGTAGTTGAAGCCGAAGTCCCGGTCGAGCGTCATCTGCATGGTACGCGGGTTGCCGATGCCGGTGACCCACAGCGGCGGACGCGACTGCAACGGCCGCGGCCAAATGTTGACCTGGGGATAGCGGCTGTACCGACCGTTCCACGGAAACGGCGCCGGGTCGCTCCAGGCGCGCAGCACCAGGTCGAGGTTCTCCTCGTACCGTCCCCGCGCCTCGATGGGTGGCACGCCGTTGTTGATCGTCACGTCGTAGCCCAGGCCGACCGGAAAGCCCGCGATCAGTCGGCCACCGCTCATCACGTCGAGCTGCGCATACTCCTCGGCCACCCGGACCGGCTCGTGGGTCTTACCCAACGTGCGGCCCAGCGGCATGATCCCGACGTTGAGCCCCTCCAACTCGGTGGCGTACGCCAGCGCACCGGCGACGACGTCGGGATTGGGCATCACGTCGTAGGCGCTCTGGCCGTGCTCGGTAACCAGGAGCGCGTCGAAACCGGAACGGGCCCCGACCATCAGCTCGTCCAGAAACGAGCGCATCGACTCGTACATGCGGCAGGGATCGACCAGCGCGTACGGCGTGTCGCAGACCGAGTCGAACCGCTCCTCGAAATCCGCCGGGAGATAGCGGTACGGTGCCTGCTCGAACAGCGTTATCCTCACGTCACCCTCCGGCAATAGACCAACCGATTCACCCCGTCCGCGAGAAGGCAAGGGTGCCTGCCGGCTGCGCCCATTCGGGGCGGAAATACCGAACGCGGACGGTTGGTGCCACCTTCGCATCCGCCGCTGACCCGATGCTGATCCGCGACTGATTGGGGCCTCGCCGCCGTATCAGCCGATCGTCAATCGGCGGTCAGCGGCAACTGCTTGACTTGCTGATAGACCACAACCGCGACGGGGGCGACGCGGGCACGTAGCCGGTAAATGGGAGAGCCTTAATGACCCCGGAAACGGTGCTGGAGTTGCGGGAGCTGCCTCGACACGAGCGCCGCGAAGCTCTCGAGATGATCGTCACGGAGCAGTTCCGCGCCACGCTTCTTATGGAGGAGGGCGAAGAATTTCCAGCGGAAACCAGCTTTTTTGACCTGGGCTGCACGTCGCTCATCATCGCTGATGTGAAAGAACAGCTCGAAACGTTGCTCGGTTGCCCCATCAGCGCCACCGTTGTGTTCAACCGGCCAACGCTCAAGCAGTTCGTCAACTACCTAGCCGACGACCTCCTGCGGCTGTCGGCCACATAGCACAGAAGGTAAGGAGGCGGCGCCGTGTCCACCAATTCTGACACGCAGCCGAAGGCGGTCCGGGACCCGGGTGCCGATCCTGGCGCGCGTCGTGAGCCGATCGCCATCATCGGAGCCGGCATCCGGTTCCCGGGCAGCAACGAGTCGCTGGACCAGTTCGCGGCGTTCCTCGCCCGCGGCGGCAACGGCATTCGCCCGGTGCCTGAGGAACGGTGGGATGTGGAGGCGTTCCGGTCCGATGACCCCGACGCCAAGGGCAAGATCGGGGCGGCGGGGTTCGGCTTCCTCGACCAGATCGATCAGTTCGACGCGCCGTTCTTTGGGATCTCCCCGCTGGAGGCGCAGTACGTCGACCCCCAGCAGCGGATGCTGCTCGAGGTCACCTGGGAGGCGCTGGAGAGCGCCAACCTCGATCCCGCCGCCCTGCGGCACAGCAGCGGCGGCGTCTACGTCGGCGCCAGCTCCTTCGACTACGCCCTTGAGCTGGACTCGCTGCCCTACGAGGAGGTCGACGGGCACCTGGCCGCCGGCATCAGCTTCTTCCCGATGGCCGGCCGGCTGTCGTATTTCCTGGGCTGGCGCGGGCCGAGCCTGAGCACCGACACCGCCTGCGCGTCCTCGCTGACCGCCCTGCACCTGGCCGTGGAGGGTCTGCGTGGTGGCGAGTGCCCGATCGCGGTGGCCGCAGCGGTCTGTGCGATCCACCACCCCAAGATCCCGGTGATGTTCACCCACGGCAACATGCTGGCCCCCGACGGGCAGTGCAAGACCTTCGACGACTCCGCAGACGGGTACGTGCGTGCCGAGGGCTGCGGCGCGCTGGTACTCAAGCGGCTGTCCGACGCCCAGCGCGACGGCGATCCCATCCTTGCGCTCATCCGCAGCACCGCCATCGGTCAGGACGGCGAGAGCGCCGGCCTGACCGTGCCCAACGGCAACGCGCAGGAGGCCGTGATGCGCGCCGCGCTGCGCAATGCCGGGTTGACGCCGGGCGACATCCAGTACGTGGAGGCCCATGGCACCGGCACCGCGCTCGGCGATCCGATCGAGATGGGCGCCATCACCGACGTCTTCGGCGCACATCACACCAAGGACGCGCCGTTGGTGGTGTCGTCGGTGAAGACCAATGTCGGGCACATGGAACCGGTTGCCGGCATCGGTGGCGTGGTCAAGAGCGTGCTGCAGATGCGGGAGAAGCGTTTCTTCCCCCACCTCAACATGACCAAGCCCTCCGGGCGCATCCCGTGGGACCAGATCCCGGTGCACGTCCCGACCGAGGGCGGGCCCTGGCCGGCTCCGGTCCGGCGGGCGCTGGTCAACAGCTTCGGCTTCGGCGGTGCCATCGCCAGCGCGGTGCTGGAGGAGGCACCGCCGGTCACCGTCGAGCCTCCGGTGGAGCTGGCCGGCAACCATGTCGTTGTGGTCTCGGCCAAGAGCCGTCAGTCGCTGACGCAGCTGCTGAGCCGGTACCGGGAATACCTCGCCGCGCATCCCGAAACGCGCCTCGACGAGCTCTGCTACACCGCGACTGTGGGCCGCTCCCACTTCCCGCTGCGGGCCGCCGGAGTTGTGCGCGACCGCGAACAGCTCGACGCGTTCCTCGCAACGCAGATCGAGCGAACCGGCAAGGCCACCCCCACCGAGAAGATCCGCAAGGTGGCGTTCCTCTTCACCGGGCAGGGCTCGCAGTACCCGGGCATGGGAGCGGCGCTCCACCGGCAGTTCCCGGTCTTCCGCGAGCACCTCGACGCGTGCGACCGGCTGTTCGCCCCCGAACTGGGCCGCTCGGTCGTCGGGCTGATGTCCGGACCGGAGAGCAGCGCCGAGGACCTGCAACAGACCCGCTACACACAGGCCGCGCTCTTCAGCCTGGAGTACGCGCTCGCGCAGCTGTGGTTGTCGTGGGGAGTCCGGCCCAACGTGCTCATCGGACACAGCATTGGCGAGGTGGCGGCGGCCACGTTCGCCGGCCTGTTCAGCCTGACGGACGCGGTGCGTCTGGTCGCCGCCCGTGGCCGACTGATGCAGGCGGTCGCCGCGCCGGGCGGCATGGCCGCGGTGAACTGCGCCGCCGAGGAGCTGACCGACCTGCTGGCCAGCCACGACGATCTGGCGGTCGCCGGTATCAACTCGCCGAGCCAGACAGTCATCTCCGGCGCCGCGGACACGCTCGCCGACGTGACGGCCGCGCTGACCGCACAGGGCCGCAAGGTCACCACCCTCGCCGTCTCGCATGCCTTCCATTCGCCGTTGATGCGGGAGGTGTTCGACGAGTTCCGCGCAGCGCTGGCCGACATCGAGTTCCACGAGCCGAGCATGACGGTCGTGTCGAACCTGACCGGCAGGCCGGCCCGGCTCAGCGAGCTGGCCGACCCCGAGTACTGGGTGCGGCATATCGGCGAGCCGGTCAACTTCCTGGCCGGCATGCGCAGTGTCGAGCGGCGGGGCAACCACAACTTCGTCGAGATCGGTCCGTCCAACGCCTTGATGGGTCTCGCCCGGCAGTGCCTGACGCCGGAGAACCACCGGTGGTTGGCCAGCCTGGACCGCCACGACGAGCACGGTGACGTCATCCGCGGGTCGGTGGCTGCGCTCTACCGGGCCGGCGCCACCATCTCGTGGACCGGTTTCCACGCCGGCAGGGAGCGAGGCAAGATCGACCTGCCGACGTACCCGTTCGACCGCAAGCGGTACTGGTTGCCGATCAAGGGACCGCGGCACGGCCTTGGCGGCGCGTCCGGTGACGGAACCGTTCACCACCCGCTACTCGGCGCCGAGGCCGAGGGCGGCGACGGGATGCGCGAGTTCCGGGCCCGGTGGAGTGCCACGTCGCCGGGCTACCTTGCCGATCACGTGGTGATGGGTCGCGTGGTGTTTCCCGGCACCGGCTACCTGGAGGTGCTTCTCGCGCTGCAGGACGCGGTCCTCGGCCGGACCGGGCACGAGATTCGCGACGTGCGGATCGCGGAGCCGCTGTTCCTGGACGACGAACCGGTGCAGGTGCGGATCCGCTTCCGTCCGGCGACCGAGGACGGCGAGGACCACATCACCGAGATCACCAGCCACGCCGACGGCGTCGAACGGGTGCATGTGCGGGCCCGCATCGCCCGGCACCCGTCGCACACGCCGACGGAGACCGGCGCGGCGCTGCGGGAGCTGGCAGCCGCCCTCGGCGAGCCCGACGAGGTGCTCGGCGAGGACGCCGTCTACGCCGCGTACGCCGCCGCCGGGTTGGAGTACGGGCCCAGGTTCCGCCGCACCCAGCAGGCTGCCCGGCACGGCACCGACCTCGCCGTCGGCGAGGTGCGCGGCGTTCGGGCCGGCGCGGTGGAGCACATTCCGCCATACCTGACTGACAGTGCCACCCACGCGTACGCCGCGATCGGCGACGACGGCAACAGCTACCTGCCGGTGAGCTACGCGGCGTTCGGCATGTTCAAGAAGCCTAAGGCCGACGCGCTGCGGGTGCTGATGCGCATCGATCCCACGCCGCCGGCTGGCCTGGACCGCGCGATCGACCTGCTGGCGCTGGAAGCTGACCAGCCGGTGTTCGAGCTGCGCGGCCTCGGCATGAAGCGGGTGGAAGGCGCCGCCGGCAGCCGGCGGCGCGGCATCGCCCACCAGCAGCGGTGGCTGAAGCGGTCCCTGCCGCCGGCCGCTACGCCGCAGCCGCATACTGTGCTACTGGTCGGTGCGCCGGGACCGGTGGCGTCCGAGCTGGGCGAGCAGGCGGTGGAGTCGGCTCGTGTGGTTACCGCAGCCGACGCCGCCGAGGCCGCCGGGATGGTCGCCGCCGGCGGGGTCACCGACGTGTGCTGGTTCTGGACGCCGGCCGGGCGAACCGGCACGCCGACCGGCGAAGTAGCCGTCGCGTCCCTGCGCGCGGAGTGCGAGGCGAACTACACGGCTCTGCTCGACCTGATCCGGTCGCTCGGCGACGCCGGCTTCGGCCGGCAGCAGCGGTTGTGGCTGGTCACCGCGGGGGCCCAACTGCTGCCCGGAGACGCCACCACCGATGATCGGCCGGTTGCGGCCGCCAGCCTGTGGGGAGCCGGGCACACGCTGCTCAACGAACACCCCTCGTACCGGACCACCCTGGTGGATGTGCCCGGCGACAGGACCGGCTACCGGCAGCTACTCGAGGAGATCGCGGCCTCGGTCGGCGGCGAGTTCCAGGTGGCGTACCGCGACGGGCACCGGCACGTACGCCGGTTGCTCCCGCTGCCGCTGAACACGGGCGCGGACCCCGAGGACAACTGGGCCGTCACCATTCGCGAGTACGGGCAGTTCGGCAACCTGCGGGTCATCCCGGCGCCGGTTGTCGCCCCTGAGGGCGACCAGGTCGAGGTTCTGGTGCGCGCCGCCGGCCTGAACTTCAAGGACGTGTTGAACGCCCTGGGGATGCTGCGCGCCTACGGCGAACAGCCACTCGGTTTCGAGGCGGCCGGCACGGTCGTGGCCGCCGGCCCCGACGCCACCCACCAGGTCGGCGACGAGGTGATCGTCAACTACCTCGGCTGCATGCGGCGCCGGATCGTGGTGCCCTCGGCGGTCGCGGTGCGTAAGCCGCCCAACCTGAGCATGCTCGAGGCGGCCGGCGTGGCAGCGGTGTACGTGACCGCCCACTACGCTCTGCACACACTCGCCACCATCAAGGCCGGCGACCGGGTCCTGATCCATGCCGCCGCCGGCGGGGTGGGCCAGGCAGCCGTCCAGCTTGCCAAGGCGGCCGGCGCGGAGGTGTACGCCACCGCCAGCCCGCACAAGTGGCAGGTGCTGACCGCACAGGGTGTCCGGCATGTGATGAACTCGCGCACCTTGGACTTCGCCGACGAGCTGATGCGGGTCACCGACGGCGCCGGCGTGGACATCGTGCTCAACAGCCTGAACAAGGACTACATCCCGGTCAGCATGTCCTGCCTGGCGCCGGGCGGCCGGTTCATCGAGATGGGCAAGGTCGGTGCCTGGACCCCAGAACAGGCTGGCGAGGTGCGTCCCGACCTCCGCTACCACAACTTCGACCTCAGCGAGCTGCCGTGGGACGACGCTGTCCGGGTCACCGGCGAGACGCTGCGGATCATCGCCGATCGGCTCGCCGCAGGGGTTCTGACCCCGATTCGCACCACCACCTACACCCTCGATGAGCTGGAAGAGGCGTTCGGGGTGCTCAGCCGGGGTCAGAACATCGGCAAACTGGTCGTCGACCTCGCGCCGGAGCCGGCCCGGCCGGAGATTCCGATCCGACCCGACCGCACGTACGTGGTCACCGGTGGGCTCGGTGCCCTCGGTCTGGTGACTGCCAACGAGTTGGTCGCCGCCGGGGCCCGGCACATCGCCCTGATCGGGCGCAGCGGCGCCCCCGCACCGGACGTGGCGGAGCTGTTCGAGCGGCTGCGCGCCACCGGAGAGGTGACCGTGCACCGCGGTGACGTGGCCGAGCCGGCCGACCTGACCCGGATCCTGGCCGAGATCGGTCGCAGGCCGCACCCGATCGGCGGCATCGTGCACTCGGCGGGCATGCTGCGTGACGCGCCGGTCGCTGCCCAGACCTGGGAGTCGATCGACGAGGTGTTCCGCCCCAAGGTGTACGGCACCTGGCTGCTGCACCAGGCGGCCCGGGACCTGCCCGAGCTGGCCTTCCTGATCGGGTACTCGTCGGCGGCGCCGATTGTCGGCACGCCGGGGCAGTTCAACTACTCGGCAGCCAACGCATTCCTCGACGACCTGCTGCTGCGCCGCTGCGCCGCCGGGCAGGGCGCGTTCACCGTCAACTGGGGACCGTGGGGCGAGGTCGGCATGTCGGCCCGCCTCTCCGATCAGCTGATCAGGCGGTGGTCCGACGAAGGCATCGTGTTGACCACACCGGCCGTCGGCATGCGGGCGCTGCGTGACCTGCTGCGTAAGCCGACCGGGCAAGCCGTGGTCGGCGAGTGCGACTGGGACCGGTTCATCGCCGCCAAGCCGGTCGCCAACGCCCTCTACCAGCGGCTGCGCGACGACACCGGTGACGCTGCCGCGGTCGGGCTCGACGTGGCCGCACTGCTGGCCGCCCCGAGCGAGCAGCGCCTGGCGCGCATCGACCAGTACGTGCGGGCGAAGGTGGCCGCCGTGCTGCACTTCGACGACGTCGATGCCGTCGACTCCACTGTCGAGTTCGTCCGGCTGGGTCTGGACTCACTGGTGGGCGTCGAGCTGAAGAACGCCTTGGAGTCCGCGTTCGGCGTGCCGCTGCCGGCGTCCGTGGCACTGCAGTACCCCACGGCTGAGGCGCTGGCGGAGTACCTCGACGGGTTACTCGTCACCGACACCACCACCTGAACCGCGGCGCCGCGGCACGACCGACGTCCGGTCGCGGCTTCCGCGACGACGAAGGAGGTCCGATGATCCAGCGTCGCGCGATAGTCAACCGCTGGTTCCAACCCGAGGGAGTGCCCGCCGAGGCTGCCGTGCGGTTGTTCCTCCTGCCGTATGCGGGCGGCAACGCCGGAATGTTTCGCGATTGGCTGCCGCTGTTCCCGGCGGACATCGCGGCGCAGGCCGTACAGCCGCCTGGCCGGCTCGACCGCCGCGACGAGCCGCTGCTGACCGACCTCGGCCCACTGACAGAGGCGCTCGGCGAGGCGATCGCCGCAGAGCTGGACGGGCGACCCTTCGCGCTGTTCGGGCACTCGATGGGCGGGCTGCTGGCGTACCGGGTGGCGGTGCTGCTCGCCGCCGAGTACGGAACGAGGCCGATCCTGGTCGCCTCGGCCGGATGGACCCCGGAGGGGTTCTCGGTGCCGACCCTCGAGCAGGTGCAACTGCCCCAGCCCGAGCTGGTGTCCTGGATCGTGAGTCTCGGCTCGCTGCCACCGGTGATCTACCAGGACCCGGAGCTGCTGGAGCTGACGATACCGCCCACCCGGGCCGACCTTACTGCCTTTGCCCGGTACGTCGACGACGGCGCCCCCGTGCCGTGCCCCGTAGTCAGCTACACCGGGCGCGACGACCCGCTGCTGAGCGCCGACGCCCCTGAGTCCTGGACCGGCCGGAGCCCCGAGTACCTCGGCAATTCGGCCTTCCCCGGCGGCCACTTCTTCATCTACACCGCGGCGCTGCCGATCACCGCCGACCTGACCCGGCACCTGCGCCGGCTCGCGGCGCCCACCTCGACACCCGGTCACTAACCGGCGGGCCGTGACCCGCCAGAACGGAGCGATCATGTCGCAGCGAAGCCTCAACGCACTCGTTGACCGGTACATCGCCACCTGGAACGAGCCGGAGCCCGACGTCCGCCGCAAGATGATCGACGAGCTGTGGGCCGAGGACGGTACCTACTACAACCGGCTCTTCGTCTGCCAGGGGCGGGACATGGTGGAGGCTGCGGTCTCCACCGCGTACCGCGAATACAGCGCAAAAGGGTTCGCGTTCAAGTCCCGCAACGACGCGTACGGCCACCACGGCGGGGTGAAGTTCGGCTGGGTCCTCGCCGCCCGGTCCACCGGGGAGGTCGACACGTTCGGCGAGGAGTTCCTGATCCTCGACGGCTCCGGGCAGATCGTCGCGGACTACCAGTTCGGTCTCCGCCCGCCGGCGATCTGAGCCGGCCAACCCGAGGGAGCAGCACGATGGCGGACAACTTCGACTACAACGACATCGCTGAGCGCTACATCGCCTCCTGGAACGAGCCCGACCCCGAGACACGCAAGAAGCTGGTCGAGGAGCTGTGGGCGGAGGACTGTACCTACTACAACCGGCTGTTCGTCGTCTCCGGACGCGGGATGATGCCGTTCGTGGTGGGGCGGGCCCATGACGAGTACTACGGCAAGGGCTTCTGCTTCCGCTACCAGAACGACGCGTACGGCCACCACGGCGGGATGCGCTTCCGTTGGGTGATGGTTTCCAGCGCGACCGGAGAGGTGGACACCTTCGGTGAGGATTTCGTCGTCCTGGACGAGTCGGGTCGCATCCGGGTGGACTATCAGTTTGCTATGAAGAAGCCATCGGTGTGACGAGTGGGTCGTGTGGAATCGGCGCCGGCTCCCATGGTCACGTAGTCGGCGCCGAGCCCGACGATACTGTCGAGAAGCGACGTGCGGCTGGACCAGGCTGGCTAGGCGTTCAGCGCCAGCGCGATGAGCCGATCCTGCGGATAGAACGCCTTGATCGCGAGGTCCGGCGGCGACAGGCCGTTCCGACCCGCCGTAGCCGCACCGCTCGTTCGCGACCTCTGAGGCTATTGCCCGCCGCCATCTCCGTCGCAGAGTATCAGTACAGCTGGTGATGGCACCTCTTCCAGGAGTAATGATGGCGACTCACGCACGCCCGGTCGACGCCGGTGGCGGCACGACACCGCCGGCTCCGCGCACGGATGCCCCCGCCTCGGGCCCAGCCGATCACCCAGGCATGGTCCTCGTGCTGATGATCGGCATATTCCTCAGCGTCCTCGACTTCTTTATCGTCAGCGTCGCCATACCATCGATTCAACGGGATCTTTCCGCCACGTCGGCGACCGTGCAGTTGACCATCGCCGGCTATGCCCTTGGATACGCCGGTCTGCTGATCGTCGGTGGCCGCCTTGGTGACATCTTCGGCCGCCGCCGCATGTTCAGCGCGGGCATCCTGTTGTTCACTGTGGCGTCGGCGGTGTGCGGGGTGGCGCCGAACGCCGGATCCCTGATTGCCGGCCGGGTCGCACAAGGGCTCGCCGCTGCCATCATGACGCCGCAGGTGCTCAGCATCGTCAGCGCGACACTCACCGGCGCACCGCGCGCCCGCGCGTTCACCGCGTACGGCTTCACGATGGGCATCGCGGCGCTCTTCGGCCAGCTCATCGGTGGTGTGCTGATCTGGGCCGACCCGATGGGCCTCGGCTGGCGCAGCGTGTTCCTGATCAATGTGCCGATCGGCGTCGCGGCGCTGGTCCTGGTGCCGCGCCGGGTACCCGAGTCGCGCGCCACCGGCCGGCCGGTGCTCGACCTTCCCGGCATGATCCTGATCTCGCTGGCGATGGGCGCGATGGTGCTGCCGTTGATCGAGGGCCGCGAGCGCGGCTGGCCGCTCTGGGCCTGGTGGTGCCTGGCCGCCGCGCTGATGCTCTTCGCCGCCTTCATGGTGCGGGAGCGGGCCGTGGCCGGGCGCCGCGCCGCGCCGTTGGTGCACCCGGGGCTGTTTCACGACCGGGCGTTCTCCGCTGGACTGCTCACCCAGTTGTTCTTCTATTTCGGGCAGGCGTCGTTCTTCCTCGTCTTCGCCGTCTACGTGCAGAACGGCCGAGGATTCAGCGCGCTGCAGGCGGGCGTCCTGTTCATCGCCATCGGCGGCGGCTACATGGCCACGTCGTTGATCGCCCAGCGGGTGGCGATGCGGCTCGGGCGTCAGGTGATCGCCCTTGGCGCCCTGCTGCGTACCACCGCTGCGGTGTTGATGATCGCGGCGCTGGCCGGGCCGGCGGGCGAGGGCAGCATCTGGTGGCTGGTCCCCGCGCTGGTTATTGACGGTGCCGGACAGGGGCTGGCCGTGGCGCCGCTCGCGTCGACGGTGCTGTCGCGCATCGACCCGCAGCACGCCGGCGCGGCCTCCGGCGTGCTGAGTACCGGAATCTGGGCCGGCAATGCCTTCGGTGTTGCGATCATTGGCATCATCTTCTACGGGACGCTGTCGCGCACCGGCGGCGATCCGTTCCGGGACGCCTTCAGTGCCAGCCTCGTGTTCATCGCGGTGGTCGGGGTCCTGGTGGCAACCTTGGTCCAATTCCTACCCCGGACGCCGCAATCAGCCCGCTGACCGCCCGACCAGGCCGGCCTGACCGTGCGGCCTTGGCACGGGCAGACCGGATCGTCCTGCGTGCCGGATCAGTAAGTGGGGCGTGGGCCGGACCGGATCAGCGTCGGGTCAGCATGACGTAAAGATCAACTGATCTAATAGTTAGACCGGGACGAGAACCCCACAACCACCGGGCTGAGGACCGCTGCGCAGTTCGTTGTCGTTCATGATGGGGAGGAAATGAATGACCACCACACGCGCTCCAGCCGTCGAACGACTGAGGCACCTGCCGGTTTCCGAGCGCCGCGCCGAGCTGGAATCCATGGTGACAGAACAGTTCCGGGCGGTACTTTCCATTCCGGACGACGAGCCCGTGCTGTTGTACGAGAGCCTGTTCGCACTCGGCATGTCGTCGGTTCTCATCGGCGAGGTGCAACATCGCCTCTCCGACCTGCTCGGTCAGAATCTGCACAGTTCCGTGCTATTCAACAGTTGCACGGTCGCCCAGGTGGTCGACTACCTTACGACCGACGTGCTGCCCGACATGTTCCCGCAATCCGCTTCGCCGCCGACCGCGCTACCACGGGCGATGACCCGGGTGCTCTGGGACAACGTTCTGCACGAGATGGGCGCCGAGGCGGCATGATCTCCCACGAGCACACCATCGCCGCGCGCATCGCGGAGCACGCCCGACGCCAGCCGGACGTGGACGCGATCCTCTTCGAGGACATCCGGGTCAGCTACGCGGAGTTGCACGCGGAGAGCAACCGGGTCGGGCATGCTCTGCTGCGTGACGGGCTCGGCCGAGGCTCCCGCGTCGCCTATCTCGGCCGCGAGTCGCACCACTTCTACACGATTGCCATCGCGTGCGCGAAGATCGGCGCGGTGCTGGTGCCGGTCAACCCGCGACTGACCACGGTGGAGATAAACCACGTGCTGCGCGACTCCACTGCGGAGATCCTCTTCGTCCAGAACGAGTTCGGGTCGGTAATCGAGCCGCTGCGGGCGGACCTGGCCGCGCTGCGACACCTGGTCGACATGGACGCGACGGGAGACCGCTACGGCAGGTTTCTGCGGTGGTTCGCTGGCTGCCCGCCGCACGACCTGGATATACCAGTGGGCACCGACGACCCCGTGGCGCAGATGTACACCAGCGGCACCACCGGACTACCCAAGGGCGTCATACTGGCTCACCGAACATTCTTCACGTTCATCGACAACATGCGACGCGCCGACGTGGACTGGATCGACTGGCGGCCGGAGGACCGCAGTCTCAGCGCCTTTCCTGGCCTGCACGCCGGCGGCTACGCGTGGTTCATGCACAGCCTGAACGTCGGCGCGACCAGCATCGTGATGCAGTCGTTCGTGGCCGGCGAGGCAGGCGCCCTGATCGAACGTCATGCCGTGACCATCCTGTGGGCCGCGCCCGCCATGCTGCAGATAGTGCTGTCGGAGCCGGACGCCGGCCCGCATCGGTTCCGGTCCCTGCGCAAGATCGTCTACGGCGGTTCGCCGATCTCCCCGGAGCTACAGGAACGCTGCATGCGCGAGTTCGACTGCGACCTGGTGCAGGCGTACGCGGCCGCCGAAACAGGCAGCTTTGTCACCTGCCTGCGCGCCGACGAACACACCCCCGGTCACCCCAAGCTCGGCTCGGCGGGGCGGATCTGTCCCGGCAACGATCTACGTATCCTCGACGAGGCCGGCGTCGAGCTGCCGCCCGGGCAGCCAGGCCGGATCTGCGTACGCACCCCGGCCGAGTTCATCGAGTACGCCAACCGGCCGGACGAGACCGCCGCGATGAAGGTCGACGGCTGGCTGCGCATGGGCGACAGTGGCTACCTCGACGACGACGGCTACCTGTATCTGCGGGACCGGATCAACGACACGATCATCGTGGCCGGGCAGAACATCTACCCGGTCGAGGTCGAGAACGTGATCCGGACCCACCCCGACGTCGCCGACGTGGCCGTCTACGGCGTACCGCACCCGCGCTGGGGCGAGGTGGTTCACGCGGCCGTCGTGCTGGCCCCCGGCGCGCAGGTGTCGCCACGCCAGTTGCTGCTGTTCCTCCGCGGCCAGATCGCGGACTACAAGGTGCCGGTGGGGTACCGATTCGTCGATGACCTCCCGCGCAATCCCACCGGCAAGGTGCTGCGCCGGGTGCTGCGCGCCGAGGACGGTGGCGTGCGCGCACCTACCACCGGCGCCCCGCGCACCGCCGACGTCGCCTCCTGACCGGCCGGATGGACAGGTGATCGGCCATCTCGCCAGGAGTAGGCATCGACCACGACGGCGAGCTAGCGGAACCCTTCCCCGGTGCGCTGGTAGGAGGTGGCAGGATCTCCTCGCATGGAAGGTGTTCTGCCGCACCGAGCCGCCCAACTCCTCAGCGACGCCCGCCGGGTCGTCATCTTCACTGGCGCCGGCATCTCCGCAGAGAGCGATGTGCCCACGTTCCGCGACGACCTCACCGGCCTGTGGGCGCGTTTCGACGCCCAGCAGCTCGCCACCGCGGAGGCGTTCCACGCCGATCCGGACCTGGTCTGGGGCTGGTACGAGTGGCGACGCGCCCGGGTGCGCCGCGCCGAGCCCAATTCAGGGCATCTGGCTATCACCACCATCGAATCCCAAACCGCCGACACTACCGTCATCACGCAGAACGTCGACGACCTGCACGAACGCGCCGGAACCCAGGCCGCGATCCACCTACACGGCAGCCTCTTCACACCCCGCTGCGTGGGGGCGCCGGCTCACCCGGCAACCTTCCCAGACCCACCCGACGGCGAGGCCGCAGAACCGCACGAAGGCCGCCGCATCTCGCCGCCCCGATGCGCCTCCTGCCGGGCGCTCGTCCGCCCAGGCGTGGTGTGGTTCGGTGAGGCACTGCCCGAGACCGCGTTGACCGCAGCGGCCGAAGCCGTCACCGCCTGCGACGTGCTGCTGACGGTCGGCACCTCCGGCGTCGTGTACCCGGCCGCCGAGATCCCCCGGATCGCGGCAAGCTCAGGCGCCACCGTGATCCAGGTCAACCCCCAGCCGACCCCACTGGACCAGATCGCCGCCATCAACCTGCGCGGCACCGCCGCACAGGTCCTCCCGACCCTGGTCGCAGCCGCCTGGAAGTAGCTCAGGAGAGATATCGGCGCCGCCACGACGATCAACAACGCCGAGAGCAGAGGCTGACGCCCCGCGATGGACTGGGCCCGCACGGCAGGGACCGGCTCCATCGCCGCGATCCTGCCAGAGATCGACTCGTCCCACGGTCCACGGTCCACGGTCCTCGGTCCTCGGTCCTCGGTCCTCGGTCCTCGGTCCTCGGTCCTCGTAGGCTGGGGCTGCCGGCTGCGCTCCTCAGAACCGCGGCACGGAAGCTCAGCCACGGTGACGCAGTGACCGCCAGGCCGGCAGTGCGCTCGCCAGCACCGCCAGGAGCAGGCAGAGCCCCACCACCGCGCCGACCATCGACCACGGCACCACCAGGTCGACCGGTACGCCGGCCTGTTCGGCGAGGCCGGCACGGACGCTCAACAGACCGCCGAACGCGATCGCCCCTCCGAGCAGCGCGCCGATCAGCACCACCAGGGCGGACTCGGCCGTTACCAGCCAGATGACCTGTCTCCGGGTCGCGCCGGCCAGCCGGATCAGCCGCAAATCGGCCACCCGGCCGGCGGCGGCCATCAGCAGCGTGTTCGCCACCGCGACAGCCCCGTAGCCGGCCGAGACACCGATCAGCAGCAGTGTGAAGAGCCAGACGAGGCGATCCTCGGCGCGGTCCACCTCGGCTGCCCATTTGGATACGTCGACGATCCGCGCTCCGACCGGAGGGTCGACCCGGTCCTGGACGTACACCGCGGAGGTGAGCGCCGAGGAGTCGTGCGCCCGCACCACCGACCGGGGCAGTAGCAGGTCACCGGGGATCGAGTCGTCGGTGACGACCGCGACGACCCGCAACGACACCACCTCACCATCAGCGAAGACCAACGCGTACGGCTCGGTCGGTCGCCGGTTCGCCGAAGCGGAAAGGACCACCGTGTCGTCGCCGCTGAGGTCGTTCAGCGAGCCGGCAACGACGGCGAGCGCCCGGTTCGCGGCGGCGAAGCCCGCCGGGTCAACGCCGAGCGCGGTCAGTGGCCGGTTCTCCGGCGGCGTGCTCGGGTTGTTCTCGAAGACCGTCGTCGGTAGGAGGGCGGTGCCCCCGGTCGCCGCTACGGCGTGGTCCGACAGGCCTGGTGCGCGATCGGGCACGACGACCCATCCGGCGTTCACATTGCCGGCCCGGTCCGCCGCGTAGGCAGCCGTGGTGGTGCGCACCATTCCGGCGACCAGCACCGCGAACGCGACCGTGAGCAGCACCGGGGCGGCGATCGAAGCGGTCCGCCGGGTCGCGGTCAACGCCCCGGCCCGGACCAGCATCCCGATCGCGCCACCCGGTCGACGCACCGGCGACCGCAGCATCCGCACCACCGGGCCGACGACCGCCGGGGCCAGCACGGTGGCACCGGCCACCAGGGCCATCACCGCGTAGAGGGCGTACGTGGCGGCGTCGCGGGCCTCGTCGGACGTCGCGGTGCCGAGGCTGAGGGCGACCCCCGCCGCGACGAGGAGCGCCCCGGTGGCGACCCGTAGCCGCCCGATCGGTCGCTGTTCCACCGCCGCCTCACGCAGCGCCTCCAGCGGGCGTACCCGTGCCGCTCGGCGCGACGCCGACCAGACGGCCAGCAGCGCGACCACCGGGCCGGCGGCCAACGAGACCGCGACCGGCCAGGGTTCATACCGGACCTGGAAGGTCGCCGGCTCGAAGCCGACGTCGACCAGCAGCCGACCCAACACCGGGGCGAGCGTCGCGCCGGCCACGAGGCCGGTGAGCCCGGCGGCGGCGCCGACGACGAACGCCTCGGCGTGGACCATGCGGCGGATCTGACGGGGCGTGGCGCCGACGGCGCGCAGCAGTCCCAGCTCACGGCGACGCTGCGCGACGGTGAACGCGAAGGTGGAGGCGACCACGAAGACCGTGACGAAGCCGGCAAGGGCCGCCGTGGCGGTGAGCACCTGCATGCCGATCCAGCGGGTACGGGCGTCACCCCGAGGCTCCAGAGCGCTGCGTCCGTCGCCGGTCAGCGCCCGTCCGTCGCCGCCGACGACACCGCGGGCCGCCTCGGCGACCTCCCCGGGATCGGTGCCCGGCGCGACCAGCAAACCGATGGCCAGGACGCCGGGCGCGAGCGCGGCGGCAACCTCGTCCGCGACGTATACGCCGGGTGCATCGACCAAACCGGTGACGGTGTACGGCTCCGGGCCCGCCGCCGTGAGCAGGGTGATCGGCCCGCCGGGACGCAGCCCGAGCGCGCGGTCGACGACCACCTCGCCGGCCTGCCGGGGCGGCTCGCCGGCCGTGAGGCGGAGCCCGCCCAGCCGGGTGCTGGACCAGCCGTGCCCCTGGTGGGCGTCCTCCCGCTGCCCATCGGTGGCCGGGGGCCGCCCGTCAACGAGCGTCTGGGCGTAGAAGGTCCGGTCCGGCACTGCCGCCGCAACGCCCGGCACCTCGGCCAGCCTGCCGGTGAGTTCCGCCGTCCTGGCGGCGGACCAGGGCCGGGTGGGCGCGAACGAGTCGGCCGGCGTACCGGCCTGGGGGCTTTGCACCACGACTGCCGCCTGCGCCAGTCGGTCGGGCACCTGTGGACGGCCGGAGGCGAGCAGCAGGGTCGCCGCCGCGACCAGGGTGACGCCGATGGCGACGGCCACGAACGCGCCGGCCGACCGCCGGATGCTCAGCACGACGGCTCCACGGCGCTCCCCGCCGGGACCGTCTCCCGCTCGGCGATCCGCGCGGCGACGGCCGCGGCGGTGATCCCGCCGGTCAGCTCGTCCACGACGCGGCCGTCGGCGAGCAGGAGGACCCGATCGGCGTACCCGGCGGCGGTGGGATCGTGGGTCACCATCACGACGGTCTGCCGGTGGTCGTCGACGAGTGCACGGAGCAGCCGGAGGATCTGCCGGGACGCCGCGCTGTCCAGTGCCCCGGTCGGTTCGTCGGCGAAGACGACCGCGGGACGTGTGATCAGCGCTCGGGCCACGGCGACGCGTTGCTGTTCGCCGCCGGACAGTTCGCTCAGCCGGTGCCCGGCCCGGTCGGCCAGTCCCACGGCGTCGAGTGCGGCGGTGACGTCCCGGCCCGGGGGGCGGCGCCCGGCCAGGCGCAACGGCAATTCGACGTTCTGTGCCGCGGTCAGCGTGGACACCAGGTTGAACGCCTGGAACACGAAGCCGATCCGGTCGCGGCGCAGCCGGGTCAGCTCGTCCTCACCCAGGTCGTCGAGGCGTCTGCCGTCGATCGTGACGGTCCCCTCGACTGGCCTGTCCAGCCCGGCCGCGCAGTGCATCAGGGTGGACTTCCCCGAGCCCGACGGGCCCATCACCGCCGTGAACGTGCCGCTCGCGAAGCTGGTCGTCACGCCGTCGAGCGCTGTCACCCGTCGGGCTCCGGTGCCGTACACCGCGCGCAGCCCTGTCAGGGTCACCGTCTGTGTGGTCATGACCGCCAGGGTGCCGGCTCCGGCAGGTGCCGCGCGTCGTACCGGCGCGGTCACTTTCCGGCCCTCCCCCGGACGGAGCCCGGGCCCGGGACGAGCCTGGACGTCGTACCCGAGGATGACCACCCGCAGGTGGACGCGGCCGGACCAGCCCGCCGATACCCTTCGACGGGTGACCACCCTCCTGCTGACCCGGCGGCTGCGCCCGGCGGAACTGGCCACCGTGGACGCCGTGCTCGCCGTGGCGGTCGGCGGGCTGCTCGGCCCGTACGCGGCGCTGGAATCACCGCTGCGCGGTGGCGTACACGAGCCGCTCTGGGTGTCGGTGCTCGTCGGGATGGCCCTCGGGCTGCCGTTGGCCGTCCGGCGGCGGTGGCCGATCACCGTCGCCGTCGTGATCAGCTCCGTCGCCACCGTCGCCCTGATCACCGGCGTGGTTCCCAACTATGCCGTCGCCGCGCCTGCGATCGCCATCGGTCTGTCCTGCTACACGGTGGCCCTGTTGGCGGGCACGCGTCGATCGACGCTCTGCGCCGCCGGTTGTCTCGCTCTGGTGAGCGTCGCCCTGGTGCTGACCGAGAGCGACCTCTGGTCGCGGACCGGCGCGGTCGTCTACGCCACCGTCATGGTCGCGCCCGCCTGGACGATTGGCTGGCTGGTCCGCGAGCGACGCGCCCTCGCCGCCCGTCAGAGCGAGCACCTGGTACGCCAGGCCGCCGCCGAGGAACGGTTACGGGTGGCGCGGGACCTGCACGACGTGGTCGCGCACACACTGAGCCTCATCGTGGTGAAGGCGGCCGTCGCCAACCACGTCGCCGAGGCCGAGCCCCGCGAGGCGGGGGCCGCCCTGCGGGTGATCGAGGAGACCGGCCGCAACGCGCTGACCGACGTACGCCGGGTGCTCGGCGCACTGCGCGAGGACACCCCGTACGCCCCGACGCCCGGGTTGGACGAGCTGCCCGCGCTCGCCCGGCAGGCGGCGATCGGCGGTGTTGACGTACGGCTCGACGTACGGCGGGAGAAACCGGCCAGAGCGGTGCCGGAGTCGGTGGGCCTGGCGGTGTACCGGATCGTGCAGGAGGCGGTGACCAACGTGGTGAAGCACGCGGCACCGGCCTCCTGCAGGGCAACGGTGACCGTCACACCGCACGAGGTCAGGGTCGAGGTGACCGACGACGGCCGCCGTTCGGTCCTGATCGGCGGGGAGGGACACGGGTTGGTCGGCATGCGGGAACGGGTGACGTTGCACGGGGGCGAGTTCCGCGCCGGGCCACGCTCCGGCGGCGGCTACGCGGTCACGGCCAGCCTGCCCTGCCGGGTGGCCGCGTGATCCGGGTACTGATCGCCGACGACCAGGCGCTGCTGCGTGGCAGTTTCCAGCTGTTAGTCAATTCGAACCCGGACTTCACCACGGTCGGTGAGGCGGGCACCGGCATGGAGGCTGTGGCGCTGACCGCCGAGCACCGGCCGGACGTGGTGCTGATGGACGTACGGATGCCCGAGATGGACGGCATCGAGGCGACCCGACGGATCTGTGGCGACCCTGCCACGTCCGGCACCCGGGTTGTCATCCTGACCACGTTCGACCTGGACGAGTACGTCTACGGGGCACTGCGCGCCGGAGCCAGCGGGTTCCTGCTCAAGGACACCCCGCCGGCGGACCTGCTGGCCGGCATCCGGGTGGTGGCCGCCGGCGAGGGGCTGCTCGCGCCAACGGTGACCCGCCGGCTGATCGACGAGTTCGCGCGTCGGCCTGAGCCGGCCCGGCCACTGCCGCGACGGCTGGAGGGGGTGACCGAGCGGGAACGGGAAGTGCTCACGCTGATCGGCCGTGGCCTGTCCAACGCGGAGTTGGCCGGGCACCTCGGTCTCAGCCTGGCCACCGTTAAGACGCACGTGGGGCGGTTGTTGACCAAGCTGGCGGTTCGCGATCGGGCGCAACTGGTCATCGTCGCCTACGAAACGGGCCTGGTAGGGCCGGGCGGCCTCCGCTGAGCCGACCACCCTCCGAACTGGTAGGGAGTCTTGTCACGGATGCAGGCCCAGAAGATGTTGAGGCGTTGTCTGAACAGGGCGGCGGTGTCTTGGCGGTGGGTCGCCACGGGCAGACAGATCGCGGCGGTCGTCGCGTCGACCGATGGCGCCAAGCTGGTCGCGATGGACGACACACTGCCTCCGAAGCTCGACATCTCCCGCCGGCTACACCCCGGTCCAGCCTGCGCGAGGGTGAGGAGTCCCATGCTCAGATGGAACCACGCCTACCCGCCAGATTCCGCTGCCACAAGGTCAGCGCCGGGTCCACCGCAGCAGCCGATGTGAGCGACCCACGCGAAGATCGTCCGCGTCTGCTCCTGGTAAGCGGCGTTGTAGCGGTGATGACCTTCGAGTAGGCGGTAAGCGCCTACATATCGAGGGTCACTGAACTGCTCGAGTCGAGGCCCGCCGGGTACATGAACCACAACGATCGCCGGCAGCCGAACCCCAGCCTGGATCGCACGTCGGAGGCTTTCAATCTTGGCGATCCCTTCAGCGTCATCGGGGTCATCGTGGAGCTGCCGTTTCTCGATCTCGGCAACGGGGATGTGCTCCTTGCGGAAGCAGCGCAACTCGTCGCTGGCGTCAAAGATCCCATCGAGGTTCTCCACCGTCGAATCGTGATGGTGGTCCGGCACCTCAGCGTTCAACGCCTCCAAACTCCACCACACGGCGTTCGTTTCCATGCTGGCAGAGAGTACGGGCAGCAACGAGAGGACTCACGGTCCGGCAACCACGCCCTGCGCGGTGATCGTTCTGCTTGACACAATGCGTAAAGCGTCCTAGGAGGATGGCCCTCAAACGCCGTCGGCCAAGACCGGGATCAGCCAGGCGGCGACCGGGCACGGACGGGTATCGCCGGAGGCGTGGCCGGGTTGACGGCACTGTCAGACAGGGTCTCCTAGAAGTCACGCCACTCGTCGAACCACTGGTCGGCCAGCTTGCGCAAGGCCACTTCAGCTTCGTCGGCCCGGCCCGCGTGGTCCTGCGGGAGCTTGTCAATGGTGCGGACCGCGCTGGCGTATGCCTTACAGGCGGCAGCTCCGCCTCGGGCCTCGTCGTCGACCCAGTCCCGGAACGGGTTGTTCAGGTTGGCGGCCCGCCACGTATCGGGCTTCGCTCCTTCGATGACCAGGCGCACCCGGGAGCCGCGGTACCGGGCTTTCAAGGCGGGCGAAATCGATCGGAGTAGACCGCTGATGCTCAGCTGCGTCAACGAGGCCAGGTCTGGCAGGGTGTCCGCGTCCAGACCGTAGCCATCGACAAGCTCAATGACAGCAAGATGGGTCAAACTGGCCAGAGCAGCGGCGTCGACCAAGCGTCCTGGGGGCTTGCGCCAGACGATCCGGATGCTCTCCAGTTGCTTCAGGCCCGCCAGGGCACGCGTAGGCCGAGGTCACACGGGCTTCGACACCGATGACCTGGCATGCCCCAAATCCACCGTCTGATAGCCGCATCACGGCGACGTCGCCGGGTCGGACCGCTCGATCAACCATCCGGCGAAGCTACCCGACCGGTACGACCAATGCGCTCTCCCGACCTGTGCGTTGAGGGGCGGTTGAAGTATGAGCCGCCCAGCACTCCAGCCGTAGATCGCGATCTCTGCGTGGCGGTGCCGGCCGCAGGTGGAGCATGGAGAAATCGTTCAGGCCGGAAAGGGCCTGGCCGGCCGCGATGAACACCAGCACCACCGCTGGCTGTCCTGGCGACGCGCGACGGTCTTTGCGATGCTCGCACATGCCCTGCTCGCTGTCACCGCCGCCGAGCAGGCCCGCATCCCAGCACCGGACGGTCTGATCGCGTTGACCTGCAACGAATCCGGTGCCTACCCGTCGCCCACGTCATCGAACCAGCCCGCCGCGTCGCCTGCCCGAACACCTGGTCAACCTGGCGACGCGGCCACCCACACCGCGCCAAAGCCAGCCACTACCAGCACCAACACATCCATAACCATCACGATCTACGGCTGGAGTACCAGAAGCCGAAGGGTTGGGCGGAGAGCAGGACCTCGGTCCAGCCGGAATCGGTCACCCTGCCCTGCCCGTACAGGTCGCTGCCGTTGTTGTCGTAAGGGTCCCGGTCGCCGTATCGGTGCAGGGCGCCATCGCTGGTACGGCCGAAGAACGTACCGGCGCCGGGAGACAGCAGGTGAGTCATGTTCTGCCAGGTACTCGACGTGAGCTCGCCGGACTCCCAGCTCCCCACTCCATTAATCTGGTACGACATCAAACGGCCGTCCGAAACCGTACCGAGGATCCAGTCCGGCCCAGTCGTGGCCAGCGTCTCGAGAGTGAAACCACTGTCGACCGTCACCCAATTGACGATCTCACTGCCAGCCGGCTTCATCGCGGTCACCTCGTGGCGTCGCAACACCCCCGCCGACGTGAGTCCATACAGACCCTCGGCACCGTCATAGGAAAGATGAGTGTACGTCCATCCGCCACTAAGAATCTTCACCGGCGGGTTGAACACCAACGACTCATTGTTCGTGATCACATCAACCCGATAGAGGTCCCCCTCCGTCGAGGTCAACAGAATCGTGTTGAAGTTCAGCGTCGCCATCGCCTTCGGCGTGAACCCCAACGCCACACCCGACGTCATAGCTCTCAACAACCGACCCGAAACCGACTCGACCAACGAATAGGTCAGCCTACCGTCCGGCAGGATTCCGTAGATGGAAATATCGCCACAATTAGAACTCACGGCATTGACCGGTGGCGACAGCGGCTCCCCGAGGGGAAAACCGTCCGTCGTAATCTCCGAGCGGATGCCGTTGAAGTAGGTCTCCACCTTGGCACCTTCGCGCAACTGCTCGTGATGCAGATGAGGGGCGCTTGAGTTGCCGGTGCTGCCCACTTTGCCGAGCAGTTGCCCTTGCTGGACCGATTGTCCGGTGGAGACCACCGGGGGCGACTCCATGTGCAGGTAGAGCGACTCCCAGCCCTCGCCGTGGTTGAGCTGGACGTGCCAGCCACCGCCACCGTCCCAACCAGCATACGAGACGGTACCGGCGGCAGCCGCGAGAATAGGTCGGCCGGCCGTGGTGCCATTACTCGCGAACATGTCGACGTCGTAGTCGTCATGACTGCGATAAGTGGAGAGCTCCCATGATTCGCCGCACGGGAATGGAAGCTGGAAGGAAGGCCGCACACCGTCGGCCCGAGCCTCGGCCGGACGCGCTGTCTCGACCACCACAGCACCGTTGACGGCGAGGGCCAGGGCGGCCAATGCCGCCGGAAGGAAGCGACGTATTCCAGTTTTCGAAGGCATGGGTCTCCTCAGGGGTTCGCTGAGATGTGCTGGGATTGAGGCGGCCGCGGCCACCAGCTCCCCGCCCCATTAATCTGGTACGACATCAAACGGCCATCCGAAACCGTACCGAGGATCCGGTCCCCCTCCGCCGAGGTCAACAGAATCGTGTTGAAGTTCAGCGTCGCCATCGCCTTCGGCGTGAACCCCAAACGCCGCACCCGACCTCACCACCTGCGAAAACTGGTCCGAGTCATCCTCAATGGCCGAGTACGTGGGCCTGCCATCCGACACCACCCCATACGCCGACACCGGTGACGGCCAGATGGCTTTAATGATGATCTCCGCATCGCCCACCTGCTTACGGTACCGATCCGGGTGGGCCGAGACCCGCACAGCCTGACACACCTCCCCGATCGGGGCAGTCAGCAAGGAGTCATTCGGAGACTGATTAGACACCTTTTCCAGAAACGCATTGCTGGCCCACATGGGTCCAGCCGCTGCGCAGCTACGGCTGGAGTACCAAGCCCTGCTCTCCCCCACGGCCCGCATGCCGATGCGGCCGCCGTCGAGGCCACGCGCGAGGTCGGCATCGACGTCACCGACCAGACCCGCAATCCTCGAGTACGAGACCGTCGAGTCCTCCAACGTCATCGCCACCGTGGGCTGCGGCGACGCCTGCCCCGTCGTCCCCGGCACGGGCTACGAAGACTGGAAGCTCGAAGTCCCCGCCGGCAAGGGACGTCGACGCCGTCCGTCAGATCCGCGACGAAATCCGTGCCCGTGTCGAGAAGCTTCTCACGGAACTTCGTCCCACCGCCGCTACTCGGAGCTGATGCCTCAAAGGGCGTACTCGTCGACGCTCCGTACCGAAGTGATGACGGCTGCGACTCTCCCTGCGGGCGCTGGTCACGCCACCTGACTCCATCGCGGGCCTCCTCCGGCTCGTCGAAGGGCGCCCGAGGCCAGAGCGCCACCGGCGCTTGCGCGCTACCACCCCGTGAGACCACATCACCGCCGGACTCACTCTTGGCAATCTGGACGCTACTTCAAGTGTCGGCAACGCGACAGCTTGGAACCATTTCTTGTCAAATCGACAAAAAGCTATGGTCGAGCCGTGCCCGACGACACTTGGAAACCACCCCGGATCCTGCTCACCGTCGATCTCGTGATCCTCACCCTGCGCGGTGGCCGTCTGCACCTGCTTCTCGTGCGGCGCGGCGTCGAGCCATTCGCTGGGCGAGCGGCGCTGCCTGGTGGGTTCCTCGCCGATGAGCACGAGGACATCCTCAGCGCCGCTCGCCGGGAGCTACGGGAGGAGGCGGGACTCACCGACATCCCGCACCTGGAGCAGCTCGGTACGTACGGCGACCCCGACCGTGACCCTCGTGGACGCGTAGTCTCCGTCGCTCACCTCGCCGTCGTGCCGCGCCTTCCCGAGCCCATCGCCGGAACCGACGCCGCAGCTGCCGAGTGGACGCCGGCCGACGATGTACTCGCCGCGCGGGTACCGCTTGCCTTCGACCACCTACGCATCGTCATCGACGGGGTCGAGCGTGCCCGTTCCAAGTTGGAGCACACGGGGCTCGCCACCGCTTTCTGCCCCGAGGTCTTCACCCTCACAGAGCTGCAGCAGGTATACGAGGCTGTCTGGGGCACGCCGCTTGATCCCCGCAACTTCTACCGCAAGGTCCAGGGCACGAAGGGCTTCGTGGTCCCCGCCGGTCCACCCCGCGCCGCGGGCACCGGCCGCCCGGCCCGCGTCTACCGCGCCGGTCCGTGCCGGAACCTCTACCCACCCATGATCCGCACGGCTTCGGCCGTCGCAGTCGGAGGAGACGAGAGATGACCAGACCTGTGGTCGTGCTCACCGCACTGGACCTCGAGTACCACGCAGTCCGCGAACGTCTCACGAAAGTCGAACCGCACGTACATCCGATGGGCACGCGCTTCGAGCGTGGCACCGTGACCGGAGGCTCCAGTGAAATCATCCTCGGCCTTGTCGGCAAGGGCAACCACCCCTCCGCCGTCATCGCCGAACGCGCCATGACCGAGTTCGATCCGGAAGCGGTCATCTTCGTCGGCGTAGCCGGGGCGCTCTGGCCCTCCGTCGGCCTTGGCGACGTCGTCGTGGCCACCCACGTGTACGCCTATCACGGCGGCACCAGCGAAAGCGACGCGTTCCGCAGCCGACCTCGGGTGTGGGAGATCCCCCATGTCTGTGATCAGCTCGCCCGGCATCTTGAGCGGGAACGGGGCTGGGCGCGGGGCCTCGCCGGAGGAGTGCCCCAGGTGCGGTTCGGCCCGATCGCCGCTGGAGAGGCCGTCCTCGACTCGACGTCCTCGCCCGAGGCTAAGCGCATTCGTGACCACTACAACGACGCGTTGGCGGTGGAGATGGAGTCGGCCGGGGTCGCCCAGGCCGCCCACCTGAACCGCTCTTTGCCGGCCGTCGTCGTCCGCGGCATCAGCGACCACGCCGACGGGACCAAGATCCACACTGACGGCGAGAACTGGCAGCCGCGTGCCGCCGCCAACGCCGCGGCCTTCGCCCTCGCGCTCGCCCAGGAGCTCGGGGCGCAGTATGGCTCCTCCCCTCGCCGTCCCCGAAAAGAAGCAGGTGATGAATCGGTGTCGGGCTCTGTCAGAAACGTCGCCAAGGGTAACGCTCGCGTCGGATTTCAGGCACATACCGTTCACCACGCGACCGTCCACGGCGCGCCGAGCGGTCCGGGCCGGGAGACATTCCACGACCAGCTCGCAGACTTACGTGCCTCGCTCCGGAAATGCCATGATGCGGGTGACGTGGACACGGTCACGTACCGCGCCGCGGAGCAGGAAATGGACGCCGCCGCCGCCGAGGTGCCTCCGGCCGACGACGAGGCACGCGGTCGTGCGACAACCGCTCTGCGGAAGCTGCGCGGCCTGCTGCTGGACTGGACGGACCTCGCCACGCGGGTCACAGGGCTCATCGCGGCTTTACGGAATCTGTCATGAGTGCCGGACCGCAGGAGAGATCGTTTACCAACGTCGCGGACGGCGATGCCTGGGTGGGTTTCCAGGCCCAGGAGGTCCACATCGAAGTCGGATACCACGTCAGCGGGGACGACCCACCCGAGCGGCAGTTCGAAGTCGGCCTCCGCTACCTGGAGATCAGCGCACCCTCCGAGGCGAGGGAGCTAATCAGGAAAGCGGTCGCCCGGGGCTACAAGAACTCCCGCGTCAATTTCTACCTGGCACTGGCACTGCTGAGTGGCCGTACCGTGCAGAGCCTGACGGACCAGGAACTCGCGCAGTTGGCACATGTGCGCCGCTGGGCGACGCAACACTCCGAAGATCCCTGGGCCCGGGGCATCAATGTCGTCGGCTCGCTGCTGGACTCGCTGCCGCAGACCACGGCGGAGACTCCCGACCCGGCCGCGATCGGCGCGGTAGTCAAGGAGTTCGAATCACTCGACCCGTCCCTACAGGAGAGCATCCTCAACCACCTCGAGGTCTTCCTGGCCGGCCCGCACCAGGACTGGACCTGGCAGAAGACATTCGCGGCCGCCCGGCGGGACAGGACGGCCAACGACCGGACGCAGCGCGTCTGGAAGTTCTTTCAGACCAAGCCGATACCTCCTCGGCAGGTTTCGCCACCCCCGATCCGCACCGACGCGGCGGACTTCCTGCGCGCCTTCGGCGGTCCGGCACTGCTCCTCGCCACGGGCCTATTGGTGGTCAACCACGCTTGGGCGTACTCGTCGCTTCGCTCGGCCGGCTACCTGATGGTGGTTCTTGGAGCCGCTGTCGTGGCGGTCCGGACAGGATTCACGATCAGACTGGCTCAGCATCGCCGCCGGATCGCCCGCCAACGTCTCACCTTCATACCTCAGCGTGTTCCCGCACAGTTCGACCGGTTCGCCTCAGCGATGGACTCCCTGTTCGGCCGCTACTTTGGACGTTACCTACCGCAGGACATGGGCCGGGAGACGTGGCTGGCGGAGACGGCGGGCATCCGGCAGTCCCTCCGCAATGAGCTGGTCGAGCTGTACCGGGAGAAAGGTGTCGACGCCAAGCGGGTCGCCTGGCTGGTGAGATTCCTCGCCAGCGACGTCAAGCGGCTGTGGCTCAGCGGTGAGCTCACGGCGGATCCGGAGAACTCCCGAGTGCCATCCCCGACGCGGGCCGCCTTCGGCGCGGCCGTGTTCGCCCTGGTGGCGGCCGGGCCGCTGCTCCTGTGGCAGGCCCTCGTCGAAGCACCGTTCACGACGGCGATCGCGATGGCCGGTGTCGTGGCCGGGGCTCGACTCGCCATTCAGGGCTGGTATGCGATCCTTCTCGAGCGCCACCGCTACCGAGACGACCTGCTCCGGCTCCGGCACGACTATGAGGACCGGCAGGCGGCGTACGACAGGTGGGTGCGCAAATTGGAATCGAGGCCCACCGACGCAGAAATGGCGCACTGGCTCGACTGCGATCGCAAGATCCTCCTCCAGGACGCACTGCGGCACTACCGCGTAGCCGCGCAGGACGTGATAGCGCACGCCTTCATCGAGGCGCCCGTGCCCGGGTGCAAACGGGCCCGAGTCAGCAAAGGACCTTGGCGCTACTCGCGATACAAACTTCTCCTCTTCCTGCTCACCAAGGACGGCGTCCGGCAGGTCACGGTCACCCTCGACTTCGGGACCGCGGGATTCGGCGACCAGCAGCGCCTCACCTACCAATACAACTCGGTCGTCGCGGCGCACGTCGTCGATGCCCGCAACGGCGAGAAGAAGCTCTCCCTGACTCTGACGAACAATCCCCGGGACGAGCTGACGATCACCGGTGAGTGGCCAGGCATGCCGGAGCTCGGCGATGACGACCGCATCGCCTCCCAGGTCTCCCTCGACGCCTCGGGCCTCGATCGCACTGTGCATGTACTGGAAGGCATCGCCGCCGAAGGCAAAGAGTGGATCACCCACGAAAGCCGCCGGGAACACGCCGGCCTCCGGCGGCTCGTTGCGGCGATGGAGGACTGACACATGCGGTCCTGACCACTTCGGAGGTCAGGACCGCATTGTGTTTTCAGGGGTAGTCGGGGGGCAAGGTCCCCATCAAACCCGGGGAACATCAAAGTTTCCGAGATACTGGGGGAACCTCAGTGGCGGGTGTCCTCCTCGGCCCGGACAATGTGCACGCTCTGGTCAAGCGGATGCCGGCCGCGACGCGGACGGTGTTGGAAGGGCCGACCGCGACGGTGGACTCTCGCTGCGGCTGCCACGACGCCCTGCAGCCCTCTGTACGGCCACGAACGTCACCCCGACCGCGAGCTGGCACTACTGGTGGGCTCCACCGCTGCCGGATCAGGGAAGAGGGTCGACGGCGTGCAACATGGCGAGTAGACCGTCGATCGCCCCCCACTCGTTCGGAACGGGGTCTGGCGAGAAGTGCATCATCTTGTTGCGGATCTCGGCAACGTCCTTGACCTGCTGAACGAACTGGGCGTGGTCGAGCGGCCAGTCGAGGAGCCGGAATTCCTTCTCGTCCTTGAGGACGTGGACGTAGGCTCCGAAGGTCAAGCTGTCAGCGTCCTTGTGTCTCTTGTTCGTGGCGGCCTCGATGATGTCCGCGGCGATCTTGGACTTCACCCTACGGTGCAGCCGGCGCTCACATTCCTCGATCATGGTGAATGGTCTGGCGATTTCGCCAAATCGGTTGGTCAGGTCGGCAGCTGTGATGATCCCAGCGATCGCCTTCCCGTCTCTCGACCGGATGAAGATGAAGCCACGACCAGATATTTCATCGATTCGTGGCAATACCAGCTCATCGTGGGCGGCATCTGGCACAGACTGCTTCGCCTGATCGACTGTCGGCACCGCCGGATGTGCCATCTGCGCCTTTGCGATCGACTCCCAGCTGATGGCCCCTTTGAAGGTGCCGTCATCGTCGATCACCGCGAGCTGCGAGTAGTTGTAGCGCAGCATCAGTGTTCTAGCCAACGCAGTCGAATCCGTGGGTCGCACCGATACCACTGCGGTGTCCGTCCGCAGCAGGTTGCCGAACCGCAGCGCGAACGGCTTATCCGGGACAAGCTCGTCATCGACAGGCTCATCAGACTCGACTCGAGCACCATCCTCATCGTCGATCAACTCTTCGACTGCGGTCTCGTCTGTGGAGTCGTCAGTCTCGGCACCAGACTTGAAGACACGGATACTGCTGTCGATCCAGCCCTCCGTAAAGGGCGGAACCGTGGTGAGACCGTTCTCGTTGAGGTCACGTTGGATGACAGCTACAGCGGAGCTGGTCCGTCGCCCGGCGTTCCACTGTCGCAGAAGCTCCCGGATGGTCAGTTCCAGGCCGTCCTCAGCTGCGACAGCACGGGCGATGAAGCCATCCGGGGTCACCCACTCGTTGCTGGACATCTCCTCAACGGTGGGACCGGGGTCGGCGCCGGTCTCGGCGAGTGCAGCGATCCGTCTCGCGGCTCCGTTACGTCGAAGCTGACAGATGGTCAGCAGTGACCCCAGACTGTATAGCAGATCTTGCCCGATGGCCGGTCGCGGCAGTGCTCGTTGAACCCAGACGACCGGACGCACGTGGCGCCGATCCGCTGCGGCATCCCGGCGGTATCGGTATCCGCCAGCGATCCGACCGATGGCCACGTGGTCCGGCACGGTCTTCAGGGGCAGCACTACGAAATCGTCGACCGCCATGACCTGGATGAGACGCCACAGCTGCCCGGTCCAGTTCGCCACCACTGTTCGCGAGCGGTTCGGGTATGCCGCTCGAACAACCGCGTGCAGTTCCCTGCGCGTCGCCACCTCGCTGAGGTCGCCCACCTCCGGCCAACCGGCAATGACCAGGGACTGCTCGAGGGCATCCGCCTCGCGCTCGCCCTCTCGTCCTGCGCGGACCATCCACGCCGTCGTCATCGCCCCCCCCAGATATCGCGCGAGACACAGCAGTGTCGCCGAGCCAGCGGCACCGGGACAGCCTACGCAGGCTTTCAAACTGCCAAGCAGTCTTCAACCCTCCCTCGAGACTGTGCCGAAATTTGATGGACTCGATGTTCCCTGGGCGATTCACTCGGGCGGGATCAGGGGAACATGGGCAACTCCTGACATGCGCAGAGTAGACCTCAACAACTAGTGGCCGCGCGGGGTGACGACGGTCGGGTCGGTCGGTGCTCTAATACGGCAGTCGCCGTTCGTGAGGTGACCTCGGGTCCCGCGGGAACGAGGACGGCCACCGCATGATCGTCTGTGTGTTGTGGACACAACATCAGACCTTGCGGTGGCCGAGAGCCACAGCG
>NZ_JABZED010000018.1:30979-31084 GCF_013416675.1 Salinispora sp. H7-4 | reverse complement strand
CGCGGGTGCCGTCGCGTTCGCTTTGCGGGGTGGGCTGCGCGGTGGGGGCGGCGAAGGCGGCGGTCGCGGGGGCGGCGATGGCGCCACCGGTGGCGATCAGGCCAG
>NZ_JABZED010000018.1:0-30827 GCF_013416675.1 Salinispora sp. H7-4 | reverse complement strand
TTCGCTTTGCGGGGTGGGCTGCGCGGTGGGGGCGGCGAAGGCGGTGGTCGCGGGGGCGGCGATGGCGCCACCGGTGGCGATCAGGCCAGCAGCGGTCAGGGCGGTCTTACGGAGGATGTCGGTACGCATGGTGATCGAAGCCTTCCGCTCGGGGGTGCCGCGGACGCAGGGGGCGCGCCAGCGGAGTCGGGCGAGGTGGTTCGAGAAGAAATTTCGAGAGGGGGTTCCGCCCGGCGGGGGTGCTACTCGGGCGGTCCCGGGGAGGTAACCAACGCCGGCCCTGTGGCATTCCGCCGGCGGGCGAGCACCGGGGGTTCGGCGGTTCGGCGGGGCGCTCGCGGCTGCCCCACATGGTTACGCCAGGTATAACCACCGGCCCCCACCGCCGATTCCCCGCCGGATGTGACCCGGGCCACCCGACGGGCCGCCCAGAGCGGGCGATCAGTGACATCTAACGGCGCAGCCATGCGGCGAAACCGGCGCAGCCATGCGGTGAACCCGGACGTTCGACCCAGACCGGCGGATCGGTGACACGGGCGCCCCGGGGCCCCGCCTATGCCGTCCTGGGGCGTGGCGCGGACGTCGCGACCCGCGCCGCCGGGGGTGCAGCGGTCGCCGCGGGCCAGGGGACCTCAGCGGAGCGGTGGAAGGCGATGCCGGCCGTCGTCCAGCGGGGTCCCTGCCCGGCCAGCCGGGTCCGGAACGCCGCCCAGTCGTGGGTGGCCCGCGGTGACCAGCCCAGCTCCGCGATGGCGGGTAGCCGGGGCAGGAGCATGAACTCGATCTCCGCCAGCGAGGTGACCGACTCGGTCCAGAGCGGGGCCTCCACCCCCAACACCGCCTCCGCCGGCACGCCCGTCACCTGGGACGCCGGATCCCAGTCGTACGCCCGCCGTACGTCGATCAGGCCCGCCCAGTCATGTCCGATCGGGGTGTCGGAGGCGTACTTCATGTCCAGATACGCGTGGTTACCGGGGGAGAGGATCAGTCGGGCGCCCCGGCGGACCGCGTCGGCGGTGGTCGGGTCGACGCCGTCGGTGCCCCACCACTGAAGTACCCGTCCCTCGACGTGGGCGGCCGGAGCCAGCTGGTGCCAGCCCACCACCGTCTTGCCGAGCTTGGCCACGATGCGTTGCGCCCGTTCCACGAATCCGGTGTACGCCGCTCCCTTCACCTTGAAGGCCTCATCTCCGCCGATGTGCAGGAACGGCCCCGGGGTGCGGGCGGCGACCTCCCCCAGTACGTCGGCGACGAACTCGTACGTCTGGGTGTTGGCGGGGTCCAGGTAGCTGAAGCCGACCTCGGTGCCGGTGTAGGGCACCGGTGTGGCTCCGGCCGGGGCCAGCTCCGGGTAGGCGGTCAGCGCGGCGTTGGTGTGCCCCGGCAGGTCGATCTCCGGAACGACGGTGAGGTGCCGCTCGGCCGCGTACGCGAGGATCCGCTGGTAGTCGGCGGGGGTGTACCACCCGCCGGGGGCGCCACCGACCGCCGTGCTTCCGCCGATCGCGGTCAGTCGCGGTCGGGACTCGACCGCGATCCGCCACCCCTGGTCATCGGTGAGGTGCAGGTGTAGGTGGTTGAGCTTGTAGCGGGCGAGGTGGTCGATCACCCGCAGTACCTCGTCAACCCCGAAGAAGTGCCGGGCCACGTCGAGCATGGCGCCCCGGTACGGGAAGCGCGGCCGGTCGAGGATCGATCCACCGGGCAGTGTCCAGGTGGCGCGGACCGGCGTGCTGCTCTCGATCGCGGCCGGTAGCAGCTGGCGCAGGGTTTGGGTGCCGTGGTGGAGCCCGGTCGCGGTGGCGGCGCTGATCCGGACCCCGGTCGGCGTCACGTCGAGTCGGTAGCCCTCGGGGCCGAGCTCGGGCTGCTCGGCGAGGACGAGCGCGATGCCGTCGGCTGCCTCGGGGCGTGGGGCCTCGGTGACCGGCAGCCGGTATCCGGTGGCCGGCGGGAGCAGGTCGGCGAGGCGTTCGGCGACGGCCCGCGCGGCGGGGTCGGGGCTGACCCGTACCACGGTGTCGGCCGTCAGTGTGAAGTCGGCGCGGGGCTCCGGGCGTACCTGCTCGGGGGCGGGCACCACGTCGCCCAGCCGGACCGGCGCGGGGGCGGGCCGGTGTTCCGGCTGCTGCGGCGAGGTGGTGGGGGTGGGGGTGGGGTGCACGGAGCTGCCTTTCGGGGGTGTATTCGCGGCGGTTGTGGCAAGGCTTCACCGGGAGCGTTGCATCAAGGGTACGGCGGCACCGCGGATGCGTGATCGTGCGCGTGGAAGCGTTTCCACCAACGGGTACGAACACGGAAAGTGGGGACGACTGTGCCGATTGTCACCGAACGGTCCCTGGCGGTTCGATGTTCGCCTAACCTTCGCCCCACGATCGGCAGCGTGGCCCTGGACCGGCGGCCGGGCCGGCCCGGTGGCAGCTGAAACCTTCGTCAAGTGACACATTCGGCGTACGTGGGAGGCTCTGGTGGCAGCGCAGGAGACAGTCGATCACAAGTACGTCTATGACTTCGCCGAGGGAAACAAGGACCAGAAGGAGCTTCTCGGCGGCAAGGGCGCCAACCTGGCCGAGATGACCAACCTCGGCCTGCCGGTGCCGCCCGGCTTCACGATCACCACCTCGGCGTGTCAGGCGTACCTCGCCACCGGCAGCGAGCCGGCCGGCCTCGCCGATCAGGTCGGTTCCCACCTCGACGCCCTGGAACAGGCGATGGGTCGAACCCTCGGTGATCCGGAGGATCCGCTGCTGGTCTCGGTGCGCTCCGGCGCCAAGTTCTCGATGCCGGGCATGATGGAGACCGTTCTCAACGTCGGCCTCAACGACCGCAGCGTCGTGGGGCTGGCCCGACAGGCCGGCGGCTCGGCGGGCTCCGACTCCGCCAGCGACAGCGACCGGTTCGCGTGGGACTCCTACCGTCGCCTGATCCAGATGTTCGGCAAGACCGTCTGCGCGGTGCCGGGGGAGGACTTCGAGCACGCCCTCGACGACGCCAAGCGGGCCAAGGGCAGCGACCTGGACCTGGACCTGACCGCCGACGACCTCCGGGCACTGGTCGACACCTACAAGAAGATCTTCCGTCGGCACACCGGCCGGGACTTCCCGCAGGAGCCGCGGGAGCAGCTGGACCTCGCGATCCGGGCGGTCTTCGAGTCGTGGAACGCCGAGCGGGCGGTGATCTACCGCCGCCAGGAGCGACTGCCCGCCGAGGCGGGCACCGCGGTGAACGTGGTCGCCATGGTCTTCGGCAACCTCGGTACGGACTCGGGGACCGGTGTCGCCTTCACCCGCGACCCGGCCAGCGGGACCCAGGGCATCTACGGGGACTACCTGGCCAACGCGCAGGGCGAGGATGTCGTCTCCGGGATCCGCAACACCGTGCCGCTGCAGGAGCTGGAGCGGATCGACAAGAAGTCCTACGACGAACTGCTCGACTACATGGCCCGGCTCGAGCGGCACTACAAGGATCTCTGCGACATCGAGTTCACCATCGAGCGGGGCAAGCTGTGGATGCTTCAGACCCGGGTCGGTAAGCGCACCGCCGCCGCCGCGTTCAACATCGCCGGGCAGCTCGTGGACGAGGGCCTCATCGACCTGGACGAGGCGCTGCACCGGGTCAACGGTGCCCAGCTCGCCCAGCTGATGTTCCCGCGCTTCAACCTGGACCACGAGTTCCAGCCGGTCGCCACCGGCATCGGCGCCTCACCGGGCGCGGCCGTCGGCAAGGTGGTCTTCACCTCGGCCCGTGCGGTGGAGCTGGCCGGCCAGGGCGAGGCGGTGATCCTGGTCCGCCGGGAGACCAACCCGGACGACCTCAACGGCATGATCGCCGCGCAGGGCATCCTCACCTCGCGGGGCGGTAAGACCAGCCATGCCGCCGTGGTGGCGCGCGGCATGGGCAAGACCTGTGTCTCCGGCGCCGACAAGCTCGACGTGGACATCCCGGCGAAGCGGTTCACCGTGGCCGGACAGACCGTCAACGAAGGCGACGTGGTGTCGATCGACGGTACGACCGGCAAGGTCTACCTGGGCGAGGTTCCGGTGATGCCGTCCGAGGTGGTGCGGTACTTCGAGGGCACCCTCGACCCGGAGCAGGCCGACGTACTGGTGCGGGCCGTACACCGGATCATGATCCACGCCGACGACCGGCGGCGGTTGGCCGTGCGGACGAACGCGGACACCAGGGCGGACGCGGCGCGGGCTCGGCGCTTCGGCGCCCAGGGGATCGGCCTGTGCCGCACCGAGCACATGTTCCTCGGTGACCGGCGGGAACTGGTCGAGCGGCTCATCCTCGCGTCCACCGACGCCGACCGGGAGCAGGCGCTGGCCGCGTTGCTGCCGTTGCAACGGGCGGACTTCATCGAGATTTTCCGCGAGATGGACGGGCTGCCGGTCACGGTGCGCCTGATCGACCCGCCGCTGCACGAGTTCCTGCCCCCGCTGGAGCAACTCGCGGTCAACGTGGCGGTGGCCCAGGAGCGGGGCGAGGCCGCGGCCCGGGAGGAGGCGTTGCTGGCCGCCGTCCGGCGGATGCACGAGGAGAACCCGATGCTCGGCCTGCGTGGGGTCCGGCTCGGCCTGGTCATTCCCGGCCTCTTCGCCATGCAGGTCCGCGCGATTACGGAGGCCGCCGTCGCGGTCACCGAGTCCGGTGGGTCGGCCTTCCCGGAGATCATGGTCCCGCTGGTCGGCGCGGTGCAGGAGTTGGAGACGGTACGCACCGAGGCCGAGAAGATCATCGACGAGGTGGTCGGCGGCAGCGGTGTCGAGGTGTTGATCGGCACGATGATCGAGGTGCCGCGGGCGGCGTTGACCGCCGGCGAGATCGCCGAGGCGGCGCAGTTCTTCTCCTTCGGCACCAACGACCTGACCCAGATGGCGTGGGGCTTCTCCCGCGACGACGTGGAGGGTGCCTTCTTCTGGCGCTATCTCGAGCTGGGTATCTTCGGCATCTCGCCGTTCGAGTCGATCGACCGGGACGGGGTGGGCCGGTTGGTGCGGATCGCCGCCGAGGAGGGGCGGGCCGCCCGGTCGGGGCTGAAGCTCGGCGTCTGCGGCGAGCACGGCGGCGACCCCGACTCGGTGCACTTCTTCCACGAGGTTGGGCTGGACTACGTCTCGTGCTCACCGTTCCGGGTGCCGGTCGCCCGGTTGGAGGCGGGGCGGGCGGCCGTGGAGACCGCCGGATCGGACAGCCGCTGATGGGCCGGGCGGTGGTGCGGCCGGTCGCCGCCCGCCGTCCGGTGGTCACCACCCACCGTGGCTACGCCCACCGCCCGCCGGTCACCGTCCGGCGGGCTAACCTGGCGGCATGAATCCGGTCGGCCCGGACCAGCGGCGGTGGGTGGGCGAGCCCGCGAAGGACACCGGGCAGGGCCGGTCGGCGTTCGAGCGGGACCGTGCCCGGGTGCTGCACTCGGCGGCCTTCCGGCGGCTTGCCGCCAAGACCCAGGTGCACACGGCCGGCACCGACGACTTCCTCCGCACCCGGTTGACGCACTCGCTGGAGGTCGCCCAGGTCGCCCGCGAGATGGGCAGCCGGCTCGGCTGCGACCCCGACGTGGTGGACACCGCCGGGCTCGCCCACGACCTTGGGCACCCGCCGTTCGGGCACAACGGCGAGGCGGCCCTGGACACCCTCGCCACGACCTGCGGCGGCTTCGAGGGCAACGCGCAGACGCTGCGCGTGCTCACCCGCCTGGAGGCGAAGGTGATCGGCCCGGACGGCGCCTCCGCCGGGCTGAACCTCACCCGGGCCACCCTCGACGCGGTCAGTAAGTATCCGTGGCCGCGCCGGCCGGGAGAGCGCAAGTTCGGCGTGTACGCCGACGATCGCCCGGTCTTCGAGTGGTTGCGCGCCGACGTGCCAGCCGGGCAGCGGTGCCTGGAGGCGCAGGTGATGGACTGGGCCGACGACGTCGCGTACTCGGTGCACGACGTCGAGGACGGCATCCACGGCGGGTACGTGACGCTGCGTCCGCTGTTGGCCGACGCCGACGAGCGGGCGGCGCTGGGTGCCGATGTCGCGGCGGCCTACTCCAACGAGTCCCCGTCCGACCTCGCTGAGGTGCTGGTCGATCTGCTTGCCGACCCGCTGCTCGCGGCGCTGGTCGACTACGACGGGAGTCATCGGGCGCAGGCCGCGCTGAAGGCGACCACCAGCGTACTGACCGGTCGCTTCGTCGCCGCCGCGGTGGCGGCCACCCGGCGGCGGTTCGGGCCCGGTCCGCACCGGCGGTACGCCGCCGATCTGGTCGTGCCGCGCGAGGTCCGGGCCCGGTGCGCCCTGCTCAAGGGCATCGCCCTGCGGTACGTGCTGCGTCGCCCCGGCTCCGCCGCCCGGCACGAGCGGCAACGGCAGCTCCTCGCCGGCCTGGTAGCGGGCTTGGCCGACCGGGCCCCCGACGCGTTGGACGCGGTGTTCGCCCCGCTGTGGCGGGCTGCCGGAGACGATGCGGCCCGGCTGCGGGTGGTGGTCGATCAGGTGGCGTCGTTGACGGATCCGGCGGCGGTACAGCGGCATGCCCGGCTCTGTGGTGGTCCGACCGGCGCCGTCGGGGCCGGCTGACTTAGGTTAACCTAACAGCATGACGGATCGCCCGAAGAAGGTCACGTCCACCCGTGTCGTCCGGATCGGACGGCCCACCCCGCACGTCGTTCGGCTGGTCCTCGGCGGCGACGAACTGGCCGGACTACCGGTCGGCGAGTTCACCGACCACTACATCAAGATTCTCTTCCCGGTGCCCGGGGCGGTCTACCCGGAGCCGATCGACCTGGCCGTGATCCGTCGGGACCTGCCGGCCGCACAGTGGCCACGGCTGCGCGCCTACACCGTACGGGCCTTCGACGCCCACGCCGGTGAGCTGACCGTGGACGTGGTGTACCACGGCGACGAAGGGCTGGCCGGGCCGTGGGCCGCGGCGTTGCGCCCCGGTGACCCGGTGCACTTCATCGGCCCGGGTGGGGCGTACGCCCCGAGCCCCGACGCCGACTGGCACCTGCTGGTCGGCGACGAGAGCGCCCTGCCGGCCATCGCCGTCGCCCTGGAACGGCTACCTGTCGGGGCGCCGGCCACCGTCCTGGTCGAGACCAGTGGACCGGCCGAGGAGCAGCCGCTGCCCAGCCCGGGGCAGGTGCGGCTGACCTGGCTGCACCGGGGGGACCGGCCGGTGGGTGCGGCGCTGGTCGAGGCGGTCCGGGCGCTGGACTTCCCACCCGGGGTGCACGCCTTCGTACACGGTGAGGCGACCTCCGCCCGGGAGCTGCGCCGGCTGCTGCGGGGCGAGCGGGGGGTTCCGCGCGAGCGGCTCTCCATCTCCGGCTACTGGCGTCGCGGCGTGGACGACGAGGGTTGGCGGGCCAGCAAGGCGGAGTGGAACCGTCAGGTCGAGGCCGAGGAGTCCGCCGCCACCCCAACCTGACGATTGTTCCCATTTCGCCCCGGCGCCACCCCCGTCACCCACAGGATGACAGAGGGGCATCGGTGGACCGGCGGGCAGCGGAAGGGGCGAACATGGGCGAGGCGGCTGGGCGGCGGCCCGAGAGCGGGAGCGTGGACCGCCCGCTGTTGGGCCTCGCCGTGGGCGTCGTGTTGGCCGTCGTGGTCTGGGGCGTCCTGGCACCCGACTCGGTCTCCAATGTCGGTGGGTCCGGGCTGAGTTGGGTCATCACCACGTTCGGCTGGTTGTTCGTCGTCGCGGCGAACGTCTTCCTGGTGCTGACCTTCGTGCTGGCGTTCTCCCGGTTCGGCACCATCCGGCTGGGGGCCGAGACCGAGCGGCCGGAGTTCACCACCCTGGCCTGGGTCGCCATGATGTTCAGCGCCGGCATGGGGATCGGCCTGGTCTTCTTCGCCGTGGCCGAGCCGATCCAGCACTACGCCTCGCCGCCGCCGGCCAGCGGAGCCGAACCGGAGACCGGCGCCGCCGCCTCGGTCGCCATGCAGTTCACCCTCTTCCACTGGACGCTGCACCCCTGGGCGATCTACGCGGTGGTGGCGCTCGCCCTGGCGTACTCGACCTTCCGCAAGGGGCGGGAGAACCGGATCTCGGCGGTGTTTCGCCCGGTGCTCGGCTCCCAGGCCGACGGCACGGTCGGGCGGGTGATCGACCTGCTGTCGGTCTTCGCCACGGTCTTCGGCTCGGCGACCAGCCTCGGTCTCGGCGCGCTCCAGGTCACCGCCGGCCTGGACCGGGTCGCCGGGATTCCCAGCAGCAGGGCGGTGGAACTGGTCGTGATCGCGGCGTTGACCCTGGCCTTCGTCGTCTCGGCCTTCTCCGGCCTGCACCGGGGCATCAAGTGGCTGTCCACCACCAACGTGGTGCTGGCGGTGTTGCTGATGGTCTTCGTCTTCGTGGTCGGCCCGACCGTCTACATCCTTGATGTGCTGCCCGCCTCGATCGGCGACTACCTCAGCAACCTGATCTTCATGTCGACCCGAACCGGGGCCTTCTCCGAGTCGTCCTGGTTGGGCTCCTGGACAATCTTCTACTGGGCGTGGTGGATCTCCTGGGCGCCGTTCGTCGGGACCTTCATCGCCCGTATCTCCCGTGGCCGTACGGTGCGTCAGTTCCTGATCGGCGTGCTGTTGGTGCCCAGCGGTGCCAGTGTGGTCTGGTTCGCGGTGCTGGGCGGCAGCGCGCTGCGGGTACAGGCCACCGGCGCCGCGGACCTGGTCGCCGAGACCGCGGCCGGCACCGAGAATGCGCTCTTCGGGCTGCTCGAGGCGCTGCCGCTGGGTGTGGTGGCCAGCGTGCTGGCCATGGTGCTGGTGACGCTCTACTTCGTCACCAGCGCCGACTCCGCCTCCCTCGTGCTCGCGTCGCTGACCTCCCGAGGCGCCCTGCGCCCGCGCCAGGTGATCGTCATCATCTGGGGCGTACTCATCGGTGGAACCGCTGCGGTGCTGCTGCTGGCCGGCGGGCTGAGCGCGCTCCAACAGGCGACGATCATGGTGGCGTTGCCGTTCGTGGTGGTGATGCTCGGCCTCGCCGTGTCGCTGGTCAAGGAGCTGCTCGAAGATCCGGCGGTGCGGGCCCGCCCGCCCCAGCAGCACGGGCTGGCCGAGGCCCTCGACCGCGCCCGCTCGACCAGGGAGGAGGGCCGCCACGCCCGCTCGGCCAGGGCACAGGACCGCCGCGCCCACGGGGACAAGGAAGAGGAGGAGTAGTCCCCGAGCATCCTGGTCTCCCCGCCGCGGGTCCCGCGGCGGGGATTCGGTGGTGGTCACCGTGCCCGCGTCCCCCGGCCACCGGGCCCCGCGTCCCCCGGCCACCGGGACGTCGGTCGCACAGGGCAGGATGTACGGCGAGGAGGTGGCGGAGATGACGGGGCGGATCCGGGACGAGGACATCGCGTTGGTCCGCGAGCGCACCTCGATCTCGGAGATCATCTCCGAGACGGTCACCCTGCGGTCCGCCGGTGGTGGCAACCTCAAGGGGCTCTGTCCGTTCCACGACGAGAAGAGCCCGTCCTTCAACGTGTCGCCGGCTCGTAACGTCTGGTATTGCTTCGGCTGTGGCGCGGGCGGGGACGCCATCAAGTTCCTGATGGATGCGGAGCACCTCAGCTTCGTCGAGTCCGTCGAGCGGTTGGCCGGCCGTGCCGGCCTGCAACTCCGTTACGTGGCCAACGACCACACCACCCCCCGGGCCCGGCCGCAGCAGGGGCAGAAGCAGCGGCTGATCGCCGCGCACGCCGCCGCGGTCGAGTTCTACCAGGCGCAGCTGACCACCGCCGGAGCCCGGCCGGCCCGCGAGTTTCTCGCCCAACGCGGCTTCGACAAGGCCGCCGCCGAGCGGTATGCCTGCGGCTTCGCGCCCGACGGGTGGGACCTGTTGACCCGTCACCTGCGCCAGCAGGGTTTCAGTCACGACGAGCTGGTCACCGCCGGGCTGTCCCGGCCGGCCCGGTCGGGCAGCCTGATCGACCGGTTCCGGCGCCGGCTGCTCTGGCCCATTCGGGATCTGGCCGGCGACGTCGTCGGCTTCGGCGCCCGCAAGCTCTTTGACGACGACGACAGCCCGAAATACCTGAACACCCCCGAGACGCCGATCTACAAGAAGTCCCATGTCCTCTACGGCATCGACCAGGCCAAGCGGGAGATCGCCAAGCAGGGCAAGGTGGTCGTGGTCGAGGGCTACACCGACGTGATGGCCTGTCATCTGGCCGGGGTGCCGACCGCGGTGGCGACCTGTGGCACCGCTTTCGGCGGCGACCACATCGGGGTGCTGCGCCGGCTGCTGCTGGACACCGACGCCGTGGCAGGGGAGATCATCTTCACCTTCGACGGGGACGCGGCCGGGCAGAAGGCGGCGCTGCGTGCCTTCGACGACGATCAGCGCTTCGTCGGGCGTACCTTCATCGCGGTCAGCCCGGACGGCATGGACCCCTGTGAGCTGCGGCTGGCCAAGGGGGAGCTGGCCGTTCGGGACCTGGTCGCGCGCCGTGAACCGCTGGTCGACTTCGCGCTGCGGCACGTGATCGGCCGGCACGACCTCGACACCGTCGACGGTCGGGTGGAGGCGATGCGCCGGGCGGCCCCGCTGGTCGCCAAGATCAAAGACCGGGAAAAGCGCCCAGAGTACGTCCGCAAGCTCGCCGGGGACCTCGGCATGGAGATCGAGCCGGTCCAGCGGGCCGTGCTGGCTGCCGCCCACGCCCCCGACAAGGCCAACACCGCGTCCGGTAGGGCCAACACCGCGTCCGGTAGGGCCAACACCGCGTCCGGTAGGGCCAACACCGCGCCCGGCGGGGCCCCGGCACCGCCGCAGCCACCGGCGGAGAGCCCACAGGCGGCGGTGGAGCGGGAGGCGCTGAAGCTGGCCCTTCAGGCGCCGGTGCTCGCCGGGCCGATGTTCGACGCCGTGGAGGCCACGGAGTACCGCCATCCGCTGCATGTCGCGGTCCGGGCGGCGGTGGCGGCGGCCGGGGGAGCGGCGGCGGCCACCAGCGGTGCGGTCTGGATCGAGTCGGTCCGCCACGCCTGTGCGGACCTCGCCGCCCAGGCGCTCGTCGGTGAGCTGGCGGTGGAGCCGTTGCGCATCGACGGGGAGCTCGATCCGCGCTATGTGTCGGTGACGATGGCCCGCCTCCAGTGGGGGGCGGTGACCGGCCGGATCCGGGAGCTCAAGTCGAGAATTCAGCGGATGAATCCGGTCAGCAACAAGGACGAGTACTTCGCCGCCTTCGGCGAACTGCTGTCCCTCGAACAACATGCCCGGGCGCTGCGTGAGCAGGCCGCGGGCGGGCTGTGAGGCCGACCGCCGGCAGGTGCGGGGGCCGGTAGCCGTGGGAGGGTGCTAGATGGGGTTGTTCCGCCGCCGGCCGAAACTGTCGCCGGCAGACCGTCCACCGCTCGTCGCCGGGGAACGGGTGCTCGCCTGGGCCGCCGCCGGTGGTTGCGCGGAGGGCAGCGTACTGGTCGCCACCAACCTCGGGCTCTGGCTACCCGGGCGGGCGGAACGACTGGGCTGGCACGACATCCTCCGGGCGGTCTGGTCCGGGCAGGAGCTGGTGGTCACCGCCGCCGAGCCCGTGGTCGAGCGGGACGGCTATCTGGTGGTGGCCGACCGCCCCACCGAGACCTACCCGTTGCCGGATCCGGGAGAGCTGCCGCACCAGGTGCGGGAACGGGTGACCCGCTCGGTCGCGTACACCGAGGCGTACTCGGTGCCCGGCGGCGAGGGCCGGGTGGTCGCCCGGCGGGTCCCGGGCGTTGACGGGCTGACCTGGACCGTCCGGTACGAGCCGGGCACCCCCGTCGACGATCCCGCGGTCCGTGCGGAGACCGAGCGTATGGTCGCCGCGGCCCGCGTCGCGACCACCGCCCCGGAGGTGTGAGAACGCGGCCAAGGGTGGCGGGCGTGGCCGACCGCAGCGGTTTGGATCCGGTCGGCTGGGCGAAAACCCGGTGAGGAGTGTCGGACCGGGTGGCTAGGGTCAGGGGGTGACCACGGCTCAACCACTCATCCAGGCGCGGGGGCTGGTGAAGCGGTTCGGCGGCTTCACCGCGGTCGACGCCATCGACGTTGCGGTCCGGGCTGGGGAGGCCTTCGGCTTCCTCGGGCCCAACGGCGCCGGCAAGTCGTCCACCATGCGCATGATCGGTTGTGTCTCGCCGCCCAGCGGCGGCGAGCTGCGCATCCTCGGCATGGATCCGGTGCGGGACGGGCCGGCGATCCGGGCCCGCCTCGGTGTCTGCCCCCAGCTCGACACGCTCGACCCGGAGCTGACCGTCCGGGAAAATCTGATCACCTACGCCCGCTACTTCGGCATCGCCCGCCGGGTGGCCCGGCTGCGCGCCGCCGAGCTGCTCGATTTCGTGCAGCTCACCGAGCGGGCCGACAGCAAGGTGGAGCCGCTCTCCGGCGGCATGAAGCGACGGCTCACCATCGCCCGGGCGCTCGTCAACGAGCCCGAGATCGTGCTCCTGGACGAGCCGACAACCGGCCTTGACCCGCAGGCCCGGCACCTGGTCTGGGAGCGGCTGTTCCAGCTCAAGCAGCAGGGTGTCACGCTGGTGCTCACCACGCACTACATGGACGAGGCCGAGCAGCTCTGCGACCGGCTGGTGGTGATGGACGGTGGGCGGATCGTCGCCGAAGGCTCCCCCCGGGTGCTGATCGAGCAACACTCCACCCGCGAGGTGGTCGAGCTGCGCTTCGCGGGCGAGTCGCAGGAGCCGTTCGCCAGCAAGCTCGACCAGCTCGGCGAACGGGTCGAGGTGCTGCCCGACCGGGTCCTGCTCTACGTGCCCGACGGCGACGCGGCGGTGGCCGAGGTGACCGCGCTCGGCCTGCACCCGATCAATGTGCTGGTGCGGCGTAGCGGCCTGGAGGATGTCTTTCTGCACCTCACCGGCCGCACTCTGATCGACTGAGGCCGCGAGGAGCCGGGCCGGAAGGGGCCCGGGTGGATGGGGAGCGAAGGATGACACAACTCGCGGCCAAGCGGGACCGGCCCGGCCCGACCCGGGCGCCGGCGTTGGCGGTGCTGCAATACCACCTGGTCGGTTACCGGCGCACCTGGCGGGGCGGGGTGCTCTCGTCGTTCCTGCTCCCCACGCTGACCGTGCTCGGCTTCGGCCTGGGCGTCGGGGCCTTCATCGACCAGGGTGTCGACGGCGTCTCCTATCTGGAGTGGATCGTCGGAGGGCTGCTCGCGTCAACCGCGTTGCAGGTGGCGATCGCCGAGTCCACCTGGCCGGTCTACAGCAGCCTCCAGTGGACCAAAATCTACTTCGCCCAGTACGCGGCACCGCTGCGGGTGACGGACATCATGGCTGGTCAGCTGGCGTTCGTGCTGTTCCGGGTGCTGACCTCGGCTGCGGTGTTCCTGCTGGTGACCGGGGTGTTGGGGGCCCTGCGCTCGCCGTGGGCGGTGCTGGCGTTACCGGTGGCGGCGCTGCTCGGCCTGGCCGTTGCCGCGCCCACCTTCGCCTACGCGGCGACGGCCTCCAGCGACAGCTGGCTCGCCCTGCTGTTCCGGTTCGCGGTGATCCCGATGACGCTCTTCGCCGGGGTCTTCTTCCCGGTCGAGTCGCTGCCGGTGGGGCTGCGCTGGCTGGCGTACGCGACGCCGCTCTGGCACGCGGTTGACCTGAGCCGGGCGGCCACGCTCGGCGCTGCGCCGGTCTGGTCGGTCACCGGCCATCTGCTCTACCTCGCGGCCTGGGCGGCCGGTGGGTGGCTGCTCGCCCACCGTGCCCTACGCCGCCGGCTCGTCGTCTAGGAAAGGGGCGTCATGGTCGCTCTGGTGCTGCCCCGGCTGATGGATGTCTCGGCGGCGTCGCGCCGGTCGGCCTCGGTGGCCGAGCGGAACGTCTCGGCCCTGAAGTCGATCTACTGGTTGCTGTTGGTCTCCGGCTTCGTTGAGCCGCTGCTCTACCTCTTCTCCATCGGGGTCGGGGTGGGGGCGCTGGTTGGTGACCTGACGCTGCCCGGCGGAGCCGTCGTCAGCTACGCGGCGTTCGTCGCGCCCGCGATGCTCGCCTCGTCGGCGATGACCGGGTCGTTCGCGGAGACCACCTTCAACTTCTTCGGCAAGATGAAGTACATGAAGCTGTACGACGGGGTGATCGCCACTCCGGTGCAGCCGTTCGAGATCGCCCTCGGTGAGCTGGCCTGGGCGATGCTCCGGGGCAGCGCCTACTCCGGCGCGTTCCTCGTGGTGATGGTCGTGATGGATCTGACCACCGCCACCCGGGCGGCGGTCGCCTTCCCGGCGGCGGTGCTGGTCGGTTTCACGTTCGGGGCGATCGGCATGACCATCGCCACCTTCATGCGGAGCTGGCAGGACTTCGACGTGTTGGGGTCGGCACAGTTCGTGCTCTTCCTCTTCTCCGGCACGTTCGTCCCGGCGCAGGCATACCCGACGCTGCTGCGCTGGCTGGTCGAGGTGACTCCGCTCTACCGCGCGGTGCACCTGATCCGGGGGATCACCGTCGGCGGCGGTGGCTGGACGTGGCTGCTCGACATCGGCTACCTGCTGGTGGTCCTGGCCATCGGCCTCTTTATCGCATCCCGCCGGATGAGTCGGCTGCTCTACCGGTAACCGGTGTGCCGGCGAAGGGGTCGTCCGCGGCGGCCGGGCTCCGTCGCTGGCCGTTGCCGCTGAAGGTACCGCCCAGTTTGGACTGACCGAGCTTGTCGCGGCTCTCGCTGTAGAACCGGTTCGCCTGTGCCTGTGCCACCCCCGCCGCCTCCTGGACCGTCGGGTGGTCGGCGATCTTGCGACCCCACACCACCAGCTCCTCGTACGCTTCCCGGCCGGCGCGGGCGCCCAGGACGAACCCCACCGCCATCCCGCCAAGGAACATGATCTTTCCGCGCATGGCGGCTCCTTCCGTTCTTAACGTGCTGACTCCCCATCCTGCTCTCCACGCTGGTATCCGGGTGCCGTGACACCGATTTATCTGGCACATCCGGAATATTGGGTGGGAATGCCCGCGGTAGCACCCGCAACGGCGCGGTAACCCCCTCGACTGGGACCGCCGGTAGTCCTGTACTCTTGTGCCGTCGCACGGCGCACCGGAGTTCCGGAGGCCGGGCGGCGGCACGATCCCCCGTAGCTCAATTGGCAGAGCAGCCGGCTGTTAACCGGCAGGTTTTTGGTTCGAGTCCAAACGGGGGAGCTCCCTCCCCATCAAGCCCACCGGCCCCAGGTCGGTGGGCTTCCTTCGTTTTCGGTACCGGAACCGGAGTCGGAGGGCAGGATGGGAGACGTTGACCAAGATCCCAACGCGTCGGAAGGCGCACCGGGTGGGTGCGGATGTCCGGGAAAGGTGCCGCCGGCCGGGGCACGCTGGTCGCCCTGCTCATCGCGCTCGCCTGGCTGGTGGTCGGCGGCCTAACCGGGCCGTACACCGGAAGACTCAGTGAGGTCAGCACCAACGACAACGCCGCCTTCCTCCCCACCGAGGCCGAGGCGACCCGGGCCCAGGACCTCTCCGAACTCTTCGTGGACCAACCGACCACCCCGGCGCTCATCGTCTACGAACGCACCAGCGGCATCACCGACGCCGACCAGCAGCGAATCGCCGCCCACAGCGCCGAGATCGCCGAACTGCCCGGTGTGGTCGGCCCGCTGCCGCCGCCGATCCCCAGCGCGGACGGGCAGGCGGTCCAGCTGATCGTCCCGGTCGACGACGAGCAGGGCGAGGAGATCGCCACCGTCGTGGCGGAGCTGCGCACCATCGTCGATGCAGGCCGGGACGGGCTCACCGTCAACGTCACCGGGCCGGCCGGCCTGCTCGCCGACCTGATCGATGTCTTCTCCGCGATAGACGGCACGCTGCTGCTGGTCACCCTCTGCGTGGTGCTCCTCATCCTGCTGGTCGTCTACCGCAGCCCGGTGCTGTGGATCTTCCCGCTGCTCGCCGCCGGGATGTCCTTCTCGCTGGCCACGGCGATCGTCTACCGGCTCGCCGCGGCCGACATCCTGACCCTCGACGGGCAGGCGCAGGGCATCCTCACCGTGCTGGTCTTCGGCGCCGGCACCGACTATGCCCTGCTCCTGATCGCCCGGTACCGGGAGGAGCTACACCGGCACGACAAGCCGGCCGCCGCCATGCTGGCGGCCTGGCGCGGCGCCGCCCCGGCGATCGCCGCCTCCGCCGGCACCACCATCGCCAGCCTGCTCTGCCTGCTGCTGTCCAGCCTGAGCTCCAATCGGGCACTCGGGCCGGTCGCCGCCATCGGCATCGGCGCCACCCTGCTGGTGATGCTCACTCTCCTGCCCGCGCTGCTCGTGCTCGGCGGACGCCGGGTGTTCTGGCCGCGCCAGCCGCGACTCGACCACGCCGAGCCGCAGACCGAACACGGCATCTGGGGTCGCGTCGCGGGGTTCGTAGCCCGCCGGTCCCGACCGGTGTGGCTGGTCACCGCGTTCGCGTTGGCCGCGCTCGCCCTCGGCCTCACCCAACTGAACGTGACCACCCTGGGCGAGAGCGACCTGTTCACCGAGCCGACGGACTCGGTCGCGGGCCAGGAAACAATTGCCCGCCACTACCCGGCCGGCACCGGTAGCCCCGCCGTCATCTTCACCCGCCAGGAGACCGCCGAGCAGGTCGCCGCGGTGGCCCAGGAGACGCCCGGTGTCGTTGCGGTACGACCCGTCACCGACCGTCCCGGCGCCGGTCCCGGCTCGGACTCGGAATCGGACCGCGGTGCGGAGCCGACCGCGCCGCCGAAAGTCGTCGACGGCATCGTGCAGCTCGAGGCGACCCTCGCCGACGCACCCGACTCCGACGGCGCCGAAGAGACCATTCGCGAGCTACGGGTGGCGGTCCACGCCGTACCCGACGCCGACGCGGTCGTCGGCGGCCTCACCGCGATCAACATCGACACCGCGGACGCCGCCACCCGGGACCGCAACGTCATCATCCCGGTGGTCCTCGGCGTCATCGCCGTCATCCTGGCGCTGCTGCTGCGCGCCCTGCTCGCCCCGCTGCTGCTCGTCGCCACCGTGCTGCTCTCGTACGGTGCCACGCTGGGCCTCTGCGCGCTGATCTTCAAATACCTCTTCGACTTCCCCGGGGTGGACGCCTCCTTCCCGCTGTTCGCCTTCGTCTTCCTGGTCGCCCTCGGCATCGACTACAACATCTTCCTGATGAGCCGGATCCGGCAGGAAGCGGTGCGGCGGGGTACCCGCTCCGGAGTGCGGTACGGGCTCGTCGTCACCGGCGGCGTCATCACCTCCGCCGGCATCGTGCTCGCCGCGACATTCAGCGCACTGGCCGTACTCCCGCTGGTGGTGCTCATCGAACTGGGAGTGGCGGTCGCCGTGGGCGTCCTGATCGACACGATCGTCGTCCGTTCGCTGCTGGTGCCCGCCCTCGCGTACGACATCGGGTCGAAGATCTGGTGGCCGAGCCGGCTGGCCCGGACCAACGGGGGGCGGGAGGCGCGCGATGCCGGTTGATACCGATGTGGTGATCGTCGGTGGTGGCCTGGCCGGGCTGGCGGCGGCCCGCCGGCTGCACCGCGCCGGGGTGCCCTGGCGGCTCCTCGAAGCCAGCGGCCGGCTCGGCGGCCGAGTCGGCACCGACCTCGTCGACGGGTACCGGCTCGACCGGGGCTTCCAGGTGCTCAACACGGCGTACCCGCGGCTCGGCACCCTGCTGGACGTCAACCAGCTCGACCTCGGCTACCTCGTCCCGGGGGTGCTGGTGCGCCACGGCGACACCCGCAGCAGACTGGTCAACCCGCTCCGCGAACCTGTCGGCGCCCCCACCACCCTGCTCGCCGGGGTCGGGTCGCTGCGCGACCGACTCCGCTTCGCCGCGCTCGCCACCGGCGCCGCCACGCTGCCCACGCGGCAGCTACTCAACGCCCCGGAGACCACCACCGAGGCGGCCCTGCGTCGCGCCGGCCTCTCCGACACCATCATCGAGCAGCTGCTGCGGCCGTTTCTCTCCGGTGTGTTCCTGGAACGCGAGCTGGAGACCTCCAGTCACGTCTTCGCGCTGGTGCTGCGCTCCTTCGTCCGGGGCCGCATCGGGCTGCCCGCCGAGGGGATGGCCGCGCTGCCGTACGCGATCGCCGCCCCGCTCCCCGCCGACCTGATCAACCTGGACACCCCGGTCGACCACGTCGCGCCCGGTCGGGTGCGGACCCCGGCCGGTGCCATCACCGCCCGGGCTGTCGTGGTCGCGGTCGACCCACCCACGGCGACCACCCTGCTGCCGGTGCTCCCCACGGTCCGCATGCACAGCTACACGACCTGGTACCACGCCACCGAGACAGCGCCGCTGACGGAGCCGATTCTGCTCGTTGACGGTGACCGTCGCGAACTGATCACCAACTCCGTCGTCGTCAGTAAGGCAGCCCCGACGTACGCGCCGAAGGGGCAGCACCTCGTCGCCACCTCGATGGTGGGCCCGACCGTACCGGCCGAGCCGGTGATCCGAACCGAGCTGGCCCGCCTCTACGGACAGTCCACCGCCGACTGGGAGCACCTGAGCACCGTCACCATCGCCGGGGCGCTCCCCGCCGCGCCACCGCCACAGGGCCGGCTGCGGCGGCCGGTCGCGCTCGGCGACGGCCTCTTCGTCGCCGGCGACCACCGGGACAGCCCGTCGATCCAGGGTGCGCTGGCCAGCGGCTGGCGTACCGCCGGCGCGGTCCTCGCGTACCTGCGGTCGGCGGCCTGACGGCTCCTCGGGCCGAACAGGCCGGGAGCGCCTTGTTATCCTCGCGTTGCCCATCGTGCTACAGCGTCTGACGCCGTGATCGAGGGAAGCTGGTTCGCGCTGGCCATTGATCAACCAGGCGGGTACGATCCAGCGCGGTACCGGGGCGGTAGCTCAGCTGGTCAGAGCAGGGGACTCATAATCCCTCGGTCGCGGGTTCAAGTCCCGCCCGCCCCACCATCAGAAATAGCCCCTCACCTGGGGTTCCTGGGGTTTGGCCGATCTTCTGTTTCCAGGATCATCGATCTATTGAATTGATGTGAGCCCGAGGTGAGCCCGGGAGTGCAACCCCAACCCCCGCCCGGGGGGGAAGGGGCAGCAAAACTTTCCCACAAACTTTTCCAATCCAGCTGCCCTAGGCGCGCATTTGCGTCCGTTCATTTTCCCGGGTTCGTGTGATTGGTTCGGGAATTTGCTTGAGGAGTGGTGTCTTTTGACGACAATCCGCTCGAAGGTGATAGAGTTCGGTCCCAAATCTTACCCATTTGAGGTCTTCATATGGAGCGTTTTGCAATTGTTGAATCTCCTCTTGATGTTGAGCTACTCAAAGCTGAGCGGGCCACCCTGGATACAGTTCAATTCGATAAACCTCTAAGCGATAGAGATTATCGCGCTCTAGCGGCCTTTCTGGAGGATAATCCGGACATCACCCTTAGGGCTTATGGATTCGACAGGGAGCTAGCTAGTCTTGAATTCCTTCGCTGGTTTCCGGACCTTGCCAGCTTTAGCCTCGATGGTCTGCATTGGGTGGACAACCTTGAGGGGCTGAGGAAGCTGCCGGCTGACTTAAGGTGCATCGATGTTGGTCAGACTCAAAAGTCGTTGGACTTGCGGCCGCTAATGCGATTTAAGCGCTTACGAAAGCTGCGAATACAGCGTCATTCGAAAAGTTTGACCGAATTACTGCAGGTGAATCAGCAGCTACAGGCCCTGGCTCTCTGGAATTGTACCCTCGATAAGTTTTTAGGGGGGATTGAGTTTCCGGAGCTGGAAGCTTTGGCCCTAACTCTAGGAAGCTGTAAGTCGAACATCTGGCTTCCAAGAACGGAGATGCTGTGTTACTTGGCATTGAGGGGAATTCGAGGGGTTGCCGAGGTTGGCTTCCTTGATGAACTCAGATCCCTTCAGTGGCTCTGGCTTGACGGTCTAGCAAAGGTGAGTCGGTTGCCGGATTTGAGTTGGCATCCTGAACTGATGAGGGTTGACTTAACTGAAATGCGAGGCCTGCGCGGAGTAGATTCGCTAGAACCGCTACGTCGTGTGCCGAAGCTCGAGGAACTGCTCGTCACGGAATCGAAGCTGCCTGTTGAGGCGTTCAGGCCGCTTGTGGGGATGCCGAGTCTGCGCCGGGTGGGTGTCGGGCTCGGTAGCCAACGCCGCAATGAAGAGGTAAAAAAGTTGCTTGCAAAGCCCGCCCCTGACTCGCTAGATCAATTCAGTAATAGAGTTGGTTTGATCTACACCTTGTAGATAGTTGTAAATCAGTTTTCGTTGGCTGCTGGCGAAGCCTCGATCCGCCGACGCGGTTCGTCCTGAGCCTGGCCGAATAGCCGGCCGGGCAGTCCGTGCGCCTCAACGTGAACGCGCGACTTCGCGTGAGGGCCGTGGAGCGGTACCAGGCCTACCGCAGCGGCATCGAGGCCGGCTTCCTGTCCGTAGACGAAGTGCGGGCACCGGAGGACCGGAAACCACTACCAGACGGAAAAGGGGAAGCGTCCCTCACGCCGCAAGCCCAAGACCGTAGCGGAGACGAACTCAGCAACTAGGATGCCCCGGGCCTCTTGTCAGGGGTCCGGAGCCCTTTTCGTTGGGCGGTTCACGCGATCCTCAGAGGGGGCACCTGGACCGCTGGCCGCCCACTACGGACAGCCCATAATGGCTGGCCCAGGAAGGGCGCGTCAGAAACGCTGTCCGCCGCGAACACTGCCCTCGAACGCGTCCCACTCGTCCGAGGTGAAGGCCAGGACCGGCCCGTTCGGGTTCTTACTGTCACGGACAAACCGCTCGCCGTTGTCGCCGGACGCGACCTCGACACAGTTGGGCGAACTGTTGTCACACCTCATCGGCTTCTTCCAGCTCAACTTTTCTACGAGAACCTTCCTCTCTCTTCCTCACCGGACGCTGGTTGCGTCCGGAGATCCTTGGGGGTGGTGGAGTGAGTGGGTCAAGCAAGTCATGGGCCAGCAACTCGGCGAACGCCTCACCCCATACCCGGCACCGGCCGGAGGTGCCGCACTCTGGACAGTGGCCATCAACCGACCGATGCAAACTGAGAGCTTCCCGCCACCGGGCAACCGTTGTCGGGCAGGGTGGCCGGTCTGTCATCAGAGTTCGCCGAAGATCACAGCGGCACCAAAGATCAACGCGCAAAGCAGCGCTCCCAATTCTTGCCGCGTCGTCAGGGGATCCAGGTCCGGCGGCAGTTCGGGCTCTCTGTGCACTCGGTCACCATCCGGCAACGAGGGTGTCCCGTGAGGATCACGGTTGCGGTGCAGCGGAGGTCTACCGTCGTTTGCCATCACAGCCGCCGCAGGCCAGCAAGCACAGTCTGCAAAACCGCTAGGTCCGGAGGGTCGGCATTTAACGCCCGCAAAGCGTCTACCGGATGGGACGTGTAGTACACCCGCGCTCGTCCGATGGCGGGCGAACTCTGCACGCAAAGATCGGTTGCAACGGGCGTGGAGGGGGTTGGCGGAGCTGCCGCTTCCTGGTCAACTCGATGTCGAGCGGCATTCGCCTTCGTGCCTGTGATCACACCTAGGAGCAGGCCAAAGGTGCCCGCAGCGGCGGCTACAGAGATCATCATTAGCATTGACGCTCCTAGAGTCCAAACAGCTCCCGGCGGGTTGGGTCCTCCGCCGGCACGCTGTCGGGTTCCACCATGGATGCGATAGGCATACCCTCACTAGGTGTGTCGGTCGGGTGGGCAGCGCCGAGGCAGTCCGGGAAACCCTTGCGACAGCCTGAATTATTGATCTTGGTTTTGGGAGATGTTGAAATGGTCGATCTGTCGAACCCGATCGCATCGTTCATCGTTAGTGAGATCCGCCGCGCCAGAGGAGCAGCCGGCATGACGCAAGAAGCGTTTGGGCGAGCAGCCGGATATGCCGCGTCACACGTTAGCTCCGTCGAGAACGGAACGCGGGCGCTAACAATCGACTTCATCCCATGGAGCCGACCGGGGACTCAACACCGGCGGACTATTCGAACGCATGATCAAAGAACTGGGACGACGATCCTGGTTCGTGCCCTGGTTAGATGCCGAACGCACTGCAACACAGCTCAGGTGTTTTCAGCCTTCGCTCATTCCTGGCCTACTACAGACCCAGGACTACGCCCGGGCGGTGATCCGGTGCGATGACCGGCTCAGCGATGAAGAGGTTGACCGGAGGCTTGTCGAAAGGATGGACCGGCAAGAAGTCTTGACCAGAAAGGACCCCCCGCACTTCATCGCGGTTATTGCCGAATCGGTAATCCGTCGAGCAGGCGAAGACTTCCGTGACATCATGGCGGGTCAGATTAAGCACCTAATCTCACTCGCCGAAAGACCCAACATTAGCGTCCATGTCCTGCCTGGCGAAATCAGTATGCATGTCGGGCTTACTGGCCCATTCAGCCTCACCTGCGCCGGTCACCAGTGGCTAGCGGAGATGGAAAACCAACTAGGGGGCACGGTTGTAGACCAAGACGACGACGTAGATACTCTGATGTCACGGTGGGAGACGGTGCGCAACGAGGCACTACCTCGCCGCCAGTCAGTCGAGCTGATGAAGGAAGTAGTGGACTCATGGACCTGATCGGCGCTCAGTGGCGCAAGTCGACCCGCAGCGGCTCCGGTGGCGGCAACTGTGTGGAGGTCGCCGGCAACCTCCCTGGCATCGTGGGTGTCCGGGACAGCAAAGACCCGACCGGCCCGGCCCTCGTGTTTGGCCCAGATGCGTGGCGGTCGTTCGTCGCGTTCACCAGCAGTGGGCACGTAGACCGCTGAGGCGCCACACACACAACGAAACCCCCGGCCCTTCCTCACGGGTAGCCGGGGGTTTTCGCGTCTACAGGTCCCGTACTGCCGGCCCACAGTGGCGGGTGTATTGCGGGGGTCTTCTATGTTGCTTCTTACTCCCGCCTCACCCTGGAAGGTGAGCCCGGTGTGAGCCCGGACGTCTCTGGACCGGCCATCAGCCGGCGGGACCGGTTGGCATGAAGAAGGGTGCCCAACTCGGCATCGAGCCGGGCACGGCGCTTCAGAAGTTGCAGCGCACCGTGCTGTGCCGTGAAGGTATCCGCGGCCGAGCGCTGGGCAACCGAAATGCGTCCGCTTCGTAGGACGGGTAAGGGTTCCTGTCGGGTGTTGAACGCTAGACAGTAGGGCCCGATCAAACCAGGATCAGCACGGCGAGTACCCCGATCACCGCGTTCGCGGTCACGTGCACAAGGTAGGTTATCAGGATGCCGCCGCTGCGCGCGCGGATCACGCCGAGGACGAACCCCCAGGACATCGCCATGACCATTCCTGCGATACCGGACGGAAAGCCTGCGGAATGCGCGGCTCCGAACAACATGGCTTGCAGCACCACGGCGGCCCTGGTGCCCCAGACCGAGGCCAGTTCGGTGAGCAGCACCCCACGGAAGAGCATCTCTTCCCAGATCGGATTGACCAGTGCGAACGCCACGGTGCCGAGGATCGCGAGCCAGAGCGGCAGGCGTTGCAGCCCACTGAGATACTCGGCGGGCTCAGGCCGCACAATGAGCGCCCACACAACGAGGGCCACTCCGCCGAGGACCACGGTGACCAGCCCCAGCCAGAAGATCTCGGGCGTGATCGAGCCGCGTCTCAGCCAGGGAGCAGCCGCCCCCAGGGACGGGCGGCGCCCAACGATCAGCAAGCACCCCAGCGGGAGGACACAGACCAGAGCCGTGGTGATGGCCGGGGGCCAGCCGAAGTGAATTCCCACCGCGAAACAGCCGAACAGCGTGCCGATGAACGCCGACGCGCGGATCGATGCCGGCGATCGCAAAATCAGCGCGCAGGCCACCACCACCACAGCGACCATGCCGACGACCGCCGTGCGCCAAGGCGACTCCGGCCGGACCGGAAAGACTGCGCACCCGCCCAGAGCGAGGATGCAGGCGCCGGCGAGCGTCGCCCGGTAGGAGGTGTTGCTCTTGGCGACGGGTTGGGGTGGCGCCGAACTGTCCAAGTCGGATTCATCGCGGCTCCGATCACCTAGCTGCACGATAGTGGCATCCTGCAAGATTCACGAAAAAACCGCTGACCCGAACTGCCGTAGGCATCAAGCCATCGAGTCGGCACAGGTCACGACCGACTGTCCGGCGAGCACCTTGTCATCCGAGCGGCTCGGCGTCTTCGACATCTAGGCCGCGGTACAGGTGGGCCATCGGGTCGTGCTGATCGGTGGTGCCGTGCATCGACTGCCTCCCAGGGGGGCGTGACCGGGCGGGGATCAGTCGTAGAGGCGTCCCAGCAGGGTGCCCTGGCCGGACTGGAGGATGTGGGCGGCCTCCAGCGGAATCCAGAAGCATTCGAAGTGGGTCGGCTCCTGCTCCCCGTCGTGGTCCTCCTGGCTCATCCACCGCTCCGATGTCGGCTAGGTCAGTTCCAGGTGGAAGACGTGGCGACGCTGGAGCTCGAACTGGTACGGGCTGATGTCGTACTCGGTCTCGCCGAGCTTCCGCACGACCTTGAAGTCCTTCAGGCCGGTCTCCTCACGGGCCTCGCGCAGGGCCGCCGCCTCCGGCGTCTCGCCCGGGCGAACGCTGCCGGCCGGAACCTGGATACCGACTTCCTCATAGCTGTAATCGGTGTGCCGGAAGACCAGCAGCTTGCCGTCTCGTACGACGTAGCAGAGAACCTTTTCCTTGGTGACCCGCTCCGGCATGGGAGAACTCCTCCTCATTCGTTGACCGACCCCGTCAGCACCGTGCCCGCCGACCTCTTCGCCGCCAAAGATGTCGCCGAGTGGCTCGACAGTCGCAAGCGAGCCCCAGTCGACATGGTTACGACGGAGCCCGGTGAGGTGACGATCAGCGGGCGGTGTGGCAACCGGTCGCCGAGCGGCAACAGCAGGAAAGTCCCGGCAGCGTAGCCGAACTGCACCGCGGTCACCATCACCGCAGCCAAGTCGGGGCTGACGTGCAGACCCGCGGCGACCATTGGGCTGATTGTTTGTGGAAAGTAGACGTTTCGGACGGCGAGCCCGCAGGTGAGGGTGAGGAGTAACAGCAGCCGGCGGCGCACGGCGCGCGGCCCGTCCGGGATCCTCGGTCACGTCAGTCCACCGGTCCGCCGGCTACATAGATGACCTGGCCGGAGACGAACCCGGCCTCAGGGCTGACGAGGTATGACGCGGTGTGTCCGATGTCCTCGGGCTGGCCGACCCGGCCGACCGGGATCGTCTCCGCCACGATCCGCTGGTGCTCGTCGAAGCTGTGGCCTCGCCGCTGCGCCGAGATCCTGGTCATGTCGCTCACCACGAAGCCCGGGGCGATGGCGTTGGCGGTCACGCCATGGCGTCCGAGCCGGAGAGCGAGCGACTTGGTAAAGCCGATCAGACCGGCTTTCGCGGCGGCGTAGTCGACGCGGCCGAAATCGCCGAGCGCGGAGATACTCGACATGTTGACGATTCGTCCCCAGCCGGCCGCCATCATGTATGGGGTGGCGGCGCGGGTGAGGAAGAACGCCCCTCGCAGACTCACCCCCGTGACCGCGTCCCACTGCTCGGTGCTCGTCTCCTCGACGCCAGCGTTGGGGCCGCCGATGCCGGCGTTGTTGATCAGCACCGTGGGTGGTCCCAACTCGGCGGCGATCCGGGCGACTGCGGTGGCCACGGCCGTCTCGTCGTTGACGTCGGCAGCGAATGCCGTCGATGTTCCGCCGTCGCGGATGATGGTGTCCACGGTGCCGGCGCAGTCTTCCTCGCCAAGGTCGATCACTGCGACCGCGAGGCCGTCACGCGCCAGACGCTTGGCCACCCCGGCGCCGATGCCGCGGGCCGCACCCGTGACGATCGCCGTACGCTGCTGGCTAGCCGGGTCTGTCATGTTGATCTGGTGTGTCATGCCGGAGAGTCCACGGCAGGGGGCGACGACCGTCAAACGGTGTAGCTTATGGCTTAATGATCATCTTCGCGCTCGGCGTTGAGGACCTCGCGGACACCCGCTTCGCGATATCGCCGATCAACGAAACCGTGCTCAGCCTGCGGGTACTGCGCGAGCCCGGCTTGTACGCGCTGCACCTTCCCTGGCGCAGGTCGGTGCTCGGCAGACTCGATCCGCCTGGCGCTGATCTGCTGATGTCCTTGGTCGGGCCGCATCGCGCCGTCCCGGACTTCCTCACCCCCCGACCCGCGAAGTTCGCCGCGACGTTCGAGGAAGAACTGGCCGCCGTCCGCGGGACACCACCAGATGTCGTTCGCCGCGACGTGGCGGCCGTGTACGTTCGCGGCCGGCTGCCGGACATCCTGCAGGAGATCGACGCAGCCGACGACGCGCCCGTGGTCCGGCTCCGCGACACCATCTGCTACCAGTTGCAGCGCTATTGGGAGGTCGCCATCAAGCCGACCTGGCCGCAGATGCGGCTCGTGCTTGAAGCCGACATGACCTACCGCTCCCGGCAACTGGCTGTCGGAGGAGCACGCCTGCTCTTCGCCGACATGCACCCGAACCTGCACTGGCACGACGGCGTGCTGCATGTCGACAAAATGATCGGCAAGCACCGCATCACGGCGTCCGGCCGAGGCCTGCTGCTCGTGCCGTCCGTCTTCGCCCACAAACCCGCCCCGCCAGTGGACCCGCAGGGACCACCATCGCTGGCATACCCCTGCCGCGGAGTAGCGACGCTATGGGCACCAACACCGACCGCCGACGCGACTGCTCTCACGTCGCTCCTCGGCGCGCCCAGAGCGCGACTGCTCCACCTCCTTGCCGAGCCGCTGCCGACGGTCGAGATCGCTCGCCGGCTCACCGTGACACCCAGCGCCGTGTCACAACACCTACAGGTTCTCCACGCGACAGGCATGATCACTCGTGCCCGCGACGGGCGGCATGTGCTGTATCGGCGCAGCCCTCTTGGCGATCAGTTGGTCGATCAGTCGGCCCGGGCGGTGACCTAAGTGGATCAAGCGCAGTCAGAGCCGGCAGATTCACCCCGCCATGGTGGAGCAAGGAGTGCTCCGGTGCATCATCGAACGCCCGAAACAGATCTCCGGGAGACAATCAGCCCATTCACCCTCTGGTCGGTGTCCCTCGGCGGAGGGGTCCGCTACCTCATTCGTAGTGGTAGCGGCACTGTGCGATCTGCACTGTGTCGTCCATGATTCGGTACACAATGCGGTGTTCCTGGTCGATGCGTCTCGACCAGAATCCCGCCCAGCTTCCGCGGAGCTGCTCCGGTTTACCGATGCCTTGGTGGCCGTTGCGTCGGATGTCCTCGATCAAGGCGTTCACTCGTTTGAGCATCTGGCGATCTCGCTGCCAGGTCAGATAGTCTTCCCAGCCTCTTCCGGCGCACTGGACCTTCACGCTGCCGGCGCCTCGCCTGAACTGGCGTCGGGGTCGATCAGGTCGTGCGTCTCCCCGCCGCCGTTGCGCAGCTCTTCGACGGCTTCGTTCAGGCGGCGCGCGTTGGCGGGGCTGGCCATCAGGTAGGCCGTCTCTTTCAGCGACTCGTACTCGCGCAGCGAGATGATGACCGCGGCCTCCCGGCCGCGGCGGGTGACCACCACTTCCTCGGCGTCGTCCACGACATGGTCGAGCATCTTGGCCAGGTTCTGGCGGACCTCTGAGTAGGGAACGGTGCGCATGCTGTTGCCTCCCACACGTTACGTACAATAAATTGTACAAGCTTGCCGGTGCTGCTCGTCAGCTGCTCCGACGTCTGGCCTTGAACTGTCGATCAGGCTCAGGAGCGGCGCGGGCGTAGCGGGAGCGGATCACCGGTGATCGTGGTGGCGGTGTGGTTCGCATGGTGGTACCTCCGGTCCACACACTTCTCTGAACTGCGGCTCTTGGCCGTACCGCAGTCGTCATGCGAACCAGTTGATCGAGGGTCCGAGTCTTTCCTGGTGAGCGAGTGATGCTGCATGCATAATGAATGCATGGTTGCTCTCCAGATTCGGGACGTGCCGGAAGAAGTGCGAGACGCCCTGGCGGCCCAGGCCAGGGCGCGCGGGCAGTCACTCCAGGCATACCTGCTGGAACTGGTGGAGACGCAGGCTCGACGGCTGCGCAACACGGCGGCCCTTGATCGCTTTGCCGGCCGATCCGACGGTGCTCGCTCTCTGCTGGGGGAGAGCGCCGCAGAGCTGAACGACCAGCGGGAGCAGCGCGGACCCTGGGGAAGCGCCGCGTGATCGTCGTGGATGCGTCGGTTCTGGCCGACGCTCTGGTCGATGATGGGCGGGTGGGGGACGCGGCGCGGGCGGAACTGACCGGAGATCCGCACTGGGCCGCGCCGAGTCATCTTCTGGTCGAGGTCATGTCCGTGATCAGAGGCAAGGTCCTCGGTGGGAAGCTCGGCCTTGCCCGGGCTCAGGAGGCGATCGACGCCCTGCCTTCGTTGGTCATCGACGAGGTTGGCGTCGCGATGCTGGTTGACCGGATGTGGCAGATGCGGGGCAATGTCACGGCGTACGACGCGGCTTACGTCGCGGCGGCGGAGTTGATGGCCTGCCCACTCGTGACTGGTGATGGTCGGCTCGCCAAGGCCAGCGGCATCCGTTGCGAGATCCGACTGCTCGCCGCGTCCTGACGGCGGACGCCTGAGGATCATCGGCCCGACGCCCTTGGACCGGCCATCCTGAGTGGAAGCGGCTCACCGACAATCGTCGCACTGTGGTTCGTATGGTGGTGCCTCCGGCCCACCGAACCGGATACCCAAACGGAGGGGTCTGCGGGCCGTAGAGCCGCAACGAAAAGCCGATACCCTGGGCCCCGCTGCAGTGCATGGCGTCCCTTCCGCCTATGGTGACGTCCTTCGTGGTCCGGCCTTCGCCTGGAGGGTTGCCGTCACGGCGTTCAGTTCGTCCTCGTCGGGGAGAGTGGCGTTGCCTTCGTAGGTCACCCCGGCAGGTGGGTCAGCGGCGCCCACTGGATCGGCATCCCCGGCCGCGCCCCGGTGCGGGGTTGCGTCGGCCGGAACGGGTACCTACCTCGGGTCTAGAGATCGGCCGCAATAAGGTCACTGGCGCAGGTAGCCTGCGGTGGTGAGCACACCATCCAGTGACTACACGGCGACGCTTCCGCGAAAGCGCATGGGCGCCGCAGTTCTGATCACCGACGCTGCTGGGCGCGCTCTGTTGGTCGAGCCTGCCTACAAGGACTGTTGGGAGATCGTCGGCGGGTGCGTTGATGCCGACGAGTCGCCCCGGCAGGCAGCGGTTCGTGAGGCCAAGGAGGAGCTGGGTAAGTCGATCGTCCCCGGCCGGCTGCTGGTAGCCGACTGGGTGCCACCGCGGCCAGACCGCACCGAAGGCGTGATGTTCGTCTACGACGGCGGCACCCTCGACGGTCACGGGACAGCAGACATTCATCTGCCACCGGACGAACTGCGTAGCTGGGCCTGGTGCGACCAAGAGCAGATCTGGGATCGCATGTCGGAGCGGCTGGCCCGGCGCATCACCGCCGCGCTGCGGGCCAAGGCCGAGGGCACGATGGTTGACTTGGAAGACGGCTTTCATACCCACTGATAGGCACGCGGCGCGCACCCCCGGCAAGAGGGTGCGCGCCGTCCTGCTGTTCAGGCCGCTTGGTGACGGTCTGTTGCCGTGGTGCCGGGTCGGATCGGCACCACCTCGGCCCGGCCCGTTTCGGTCAAAAGGGTAGCGCCGCCGGAGCGGTAGAGGCTGTCGTGAATGCCGTCGGCGTACAGCAGTCCGGTCAGATCGGCGCGGGCCTTGGCAATTGGGTGAGCCCGTTGGAAGCCGGCCGCCCCAATCAGCGGTGCCAGGTCGGCGACCGCACGCACGGCCGTGTCGACGCCGCAAGCCTTTCCAACCCTGGCGGCGAAGTCGGCGTGTGGATGTGACTCGGCCGCTAGGCGGCTGGTCGTGAGCGTCCCCAGCAGCGCGGCGGTGATCTCGGCGTGCGTGCGACCAAGAACGACCAAGGCATTGTCGCGCACCCGGGGTAGCAAGCCGACCCTGGTTTTCGCGGCCAGGGCACCGGTGACAAGGGTGTGTACCCCGGCAGCAGTGCCGAGCGCTGTCGCCGTCACTAAGGGTCTGAACCGAGCGAAGTGGCGCCGGAACACCCTAAGGCCGTCCCCCGCCTGGCCGACCAGGTCGGCCGCCGGGTCAACGGGCACCTCGTGCAGGCGCAACGATCCCCAGGACCAGCCGCCGAGCCCGAACGGCTCCCTGACCTCCCGCTCCAACCGTGCGGAGTCGGCGTCAAGGACCGCAGCGCTTATCCGGCCGTCGGGATCGCGGAAGAACACCACGAAGCCGGCTGACTCCATCAGCCGCGACACCCAGCACTTCTCGCCAGTCAGCCGCCAGGTTCCGTCACGGCATAGCGCAGCCCGGGTAGTGATCTCTTGGATGCGTGAGCCCGGCAAACGCCTCCGCCCATGCCCAGCACCGCCTCCGAGTGCCGCAGACGGGGCAGCGCCCGTCGACCTGGTGATGCTCGGCCAGGTCCCGCCACCACCGGCGGACAGTCGCGTCGGCCGGCGTCAACGCCGGCTCCCGGCGCGTTGCGGGGGCGCCCAGTTGCCCTGCCCGACCGTGGCGAGGTAGCCGTAGGTGGTCTCGGTAGGCGGGCACGGCCATGTGGATCGGCAGATCGGGCACCGGTCCACCCGCGGCCAGTGTTCGGTGATGATCCGCCGGGCGGACACGATCATCCGGTTACGTAGCTGGACCGTAGACAGGCCGGAACCCGGCCGGGCGTGGGTGGCCATCACCGTTGATTCGCCCGTTGCCGGGCCAACGGGGTGAGCAATGGCCGGTTGTCGAAGATGACCGTCGGCTGGTTGTGCAGTGATGAGTAGGCGCCGGCCCGGGGCGTTGCCCCCTGACCCTGGACACTTGAACCTTGGATCGTGATGGTCCGGGGAGATCAGGAGTCCCTGACAGATGGTGATGAAGCACTATCCCGCGCAGTTCAAGGCGGACGCCGTG
>NZ_JABZED010000017.1:22475-22683 GCF_013416675.1 Salinispora sp. H7-4 | reverse complement strand
CTTGAGCCAGTCCGGAGCTGACTGCGGTGGTACCACGTGCATGAGGTCGTAGCCGATCATTTGTCGACTATGGTTTGTATGATCGGCGATCACCGCCTGGCGACTGTCGGCGTCGACTTCGACAAGTTCGCTGCTCTTGTGGACCTCGATGCCGTACCGGGCGGCGACGCGTTCCAGTTCATCGGCGAAGACCTGCACGCCGAACATG
>NZ_JABZED010000017.1:22245-22402 GCF_013416675.1 Salinispora sp. H7-4 | reverse complement strand
GGCTGGGGTGGGCAGCACGAGCACGACCCGGATATCCTCGAGAACGCCTTGTCGACGCCAGTGGTCCGCGGCCAGGTAAGCGATCTTCTGCGGGGCGCCGGCACATTTGATCGGTCCCGCGGGCATGGTAAACACCGCGGTCCCCGAGCGCAGGTTT
>NZ_JABZED010000017.1:0-22149 GCF_013416675.1 Salinispora sp. H7-4 | reverse complement strand
CGGATCAGTTCCCACGTCTTCGGCGCCGTGGCGTACGTGTAGTTGCTGGATACCAGCGGAGTGTCCATGGCCGCCGCCATGCCGGGAATCTTGCCCCAGTCGAGTTGGATGCCGGGGCACACGACGAGATGGTCGTAGCGGACCCGGACCCCACCGGCGGTGGTAACCGTCTGCTGTTCCGGGTCGATGGTGTGCGCGGCGTCCTTGATCCAGGCGACACCCTTCGGCATGACCGACGCCTGCGGGCGGGCGCTCTCCTTGGCCCTGGCGCATCCGCCACCGACCAAGGTCCACAGCGGCTGGTAGCAGTGGGTTTCGGCGGGATCGATGAGGCCGATATCGGGGACCTTCGCCCGGCGGAGCCGTGCGGCGACGTCGATGCCGGCGCTGCCGCCGCCGACGATGAGGATGCGATGGTGAACGGCGGGTGCGGTCATGACGGTGCCTCCCTGTGGGTGAGGCCGTCGGCGGGGTGGCGCTCCCTCGGCGGCATGGGGTCGGTCAGGATGTTCAGCCGGTGGCCTGGCCGGAGATGACAGCGACGGCGTACTCGTCGTCGATGTGGACGACGTCGTGGCCGGCACGATCGAGCAGGCTCGCGGCGATGCCGGCCCGGAACCCGCTGGCGCAGTGCACCGCAAGCGGGCCGGGTGGAACGTCACCGAGCCGATCCAGCAGGCAGTGCAGCGGGATGTGCACCGAGCCGGGAATCGCGCCAAGAACGCGTTCGTCGGCGCGCCGCACATCCAGCAGGGTCAGGGCCTCCCCGGCCTGCTGGGCTGCGGCAAGTCCAGCGAAGGTGATCCGCCGGTAGCCACGGGTGGCCACGCCGTCGGCCAGGTCGCGCAGCCTGCCCGTGGCAGCACCGTCGGGCCGGTCGATACCGATGCGCACGAGTTGGCGCTGCGCGTCGGTGATCTGCTGCGGGGTCTCACCGATCAGGGTGAGCGGAATGCCCCAGGGAATGAGCCAGCCGAGGTACGTGGCGAACTGCTGGCTCAGGGCGATACTGATGGTGCCGACGAGGTGCTCGGCGGCGTACGCCGTCCGGTCGCGCAGATCGACCACCCACTCCCCGGCGCTGATCCGTTCCCGCAGTTCAGTCGGACTTACCTGCTGCGGGGCGGACAGGTCGACCGGTCCGGCGCCAGCACGGTTACGGGCACCCATATACGCGTAGTAGGCCGGGTAGGCGGTGAGACCGGCGACCAGCCGCGCCACGAATGTGTCCTCGTTCGTGGCGATCAACGCGTCGTTGCGGGTTCTCTCCTGCCCCACGGTGCTGTCCTCGCCGCCGGACCTGGACCCGGCGGAGCAGAAACTGCCGAATCCGTGCGTCGGAAAGATCCGGACGTCGTCGTCGAGCAGGTCGACGAGGCGATGTGCCGAGCGATACTGGGCCCGGGTCAGTTCCTCCGTGCGGGCCGGGTCGACCAGATCGGTGCGCCCAACGGTGCCGTAGAGCAGACAGCCGCCGGTGAATACTGCCGCCGACCCGGGGCCACCGCTAATCACGAAGGCCAGGTGGGTATCGGTGTGTCCCGGGGTCGCCACCACCCGCACTCGCATGCCCCCCACCGACAGTTCGTCACCATCAGCGACGCCGTGCCGCTCGAACGCCACCTCGTCGGCGGCGTTGACCGCGTACGGCGCATCGTGCTGATGGGCCAGTTGCAGGCCGCCGGAGACGTAGTCGTTGTGGATGTGCGTCTCCAGCACCATCGCGCAGCGCAGCCCACGCTCGTGGAGAACCGCCTGCAAACGGTCCAGGTCACGCTGCGGATCAACCACGATCGCGACATGCCCGTCGTGGACGATGTAGCTGCGGTCACCGAGCTCGCTGGTCTGCACCACTGCCACGTCCACCACGGGGTCAACCCCTCCTTGGCGAAAGCGAATGTCCGTCCGAGAGGTTCGCGCGTTCGCGCGGCTGCGTCGGCCGCGCGGCCGACGCAGTTCAGCTCCAAAGAAGTGACGCTCGGACAGAGACGGCTGAAGCGTCCGCGGGGTCTGGCCCATGGCACCGCCTTTCAGCTCCTCGCGAGCAACACATCGATGCATATGAAAGTCACACCCATAGGGTGACCCAGGGTTTAGCACAGCGCAACCAGGAACGCCGGAAAACAGCATTCATGTGCCCGCCGGCCGTCCGCGCGACGACCAGGGCCTTTACTGACACGACATCGATGTCGCGCACGAACAGCAGATGCGGTCGTTCTTCACCGAACACGTCACATCAGGATCGGTGGCTGGACTAGTCAACTGTTGCCAGAGGCTGCGCAGAGGCTCCTCCTCCAACGGATGTCGCGCCGGGGTCAACCGGTGCCAACACCGGCACCACGAGCGACCGCCCCGCCGGTCGACCGGACCCGCCAACCACCACGCCAACATCGCCGGGTGGCGGCGACCGGACCGAACGGGCGGCGAAGGTCAGGGCCAAGGCGCATCCGGAGCACACACCGCCCACATCATCGAAGATCATGTGGGCTGCCCGCGCTGCCGGCTGAGCGTCGCTTACCGCGAAGGATTCGACCAGTTCGTCATCAGCCGCGTGGTGGCCCAGTCATCGCTGTCGCAGTTCACGTCCTTTAGGGCCGGGGAAGGTGTCGTCCTCAGCGCGCGACGGGGCGCAGGGTGGTCAGCCTCGGCGCGGGGGGGGCGACACCGGGCGGCCCGGCCGGGCCTCGGCCTCAGGGCATGGCCTCGGGGCACGGCCCAGCCGGCGACGGTGACCATCCAGGGCGCCGCGCAGCATCCGCGGCCGGGCTTTGTCGAGCACGCCCACTCCGGCCGGAGCCGTTTAGACCCGGTTGGGGCTGAACCAGCCCCGTTCGGCCGCGCGGACGCCGGCCTGGAAGCGGCTGCTGGCACACAACCGCTTCATCAGGAACGCCACGATGCGCCGGGCCGTGCGGACCGAAATGCCGAGCTTGCGGGCCACCACCTCGTCCGTGTAGCCCGCAGCGAGAAGTTCCGTAACTACTCGCTCCTGCCGGGTTAGTTCCTCGTCCGGTTCCTGTTCGCCCTCGCCGAGCGGGCTCGCCTGCCGCCAGACGTTCTCGAACAGCGCGTGCAGTGCGGCGAGGGGTGCGGTGCCGGTTAGGACCAGGGCGCCGACGCCGGGGCATTCGGGGTCCAGGTCGAGGATGGCGGTCGTCCGGTCGTAGATAGTCATCCGGGGCGGCAGACAGGGCGCTGTGCGGATCTGGGCGCCCGCCTCGATCAGGGTGCAGGCGCGGGAGGTGGACTCGGCGTCGTTTACGAGGCTGTCCAGGAAAATGCAGCGCGCAGCGACATCCGAGGACAGCAGGCTCGTGTCAACTGTTTCCACGATCCGTCCTTCCGGGCCACGGAAGACGCTCGGGGCTACGACGGCCACCTCACTGACGGCGGTTTGTGAGAGTCGCTCACTGTAAGCGTAAATGGCGTCTAGGCCGGTCAGTGCCTGCACCCTGACCCAGTCCGAATGCGGACGGGTTTCGCCGTATTCGACGACCATTTGGCTGATCGCGGCACGCGTGTCGGCCATTGCTCGCTGGCGTTCCAGCAGGTCAGCCTCCCGGCTTTGCAGCAGCACGCCGAGGCCGATCTCCGGATGGATAAGCCGCATTGCGCCCGGCGCCTCCAGCGACGGGCGCACGAGGGAGAGCCTCACCAATTCCTCGAGGGCGGCGTTCGCCCGTTGGGGCGACCATTTTAATTGGCTCGATATATCGACTTCAGTCGCTACCAAATGTTTGAGCAATTGCTGATAGACAGCCTCAGCATCCGTTCCCAAGCCGAGATCGGCCAGCATCCTACTCCTCCCCCATGATGACAGAACCGCACCGCTGCGGCGGAGCGCGACGGCCGGTGAGAATTCTGCACGATACTACGTCGATTACCCAAGGCCCCTAAAACCGGCGAACCCCCTCAAAGGCGGTGAACAGGGCGGGCAAGTCAGGTTGCAGTCCTGTGTGAAGGCGATGGCAGACAGTTGTCATGGCCGGAAGATGCCATCGCGCCACGAGCTCGGCCGGCGCCAGGCATCGAACGTGGCGAGCGCGGGCGGAGGGCGAGCGTTCGCAGGTAAGGGCTCAGGATCGCAGGAAAGTGAGCACCGCGAGCACGCGCCGGTGGCTCTCCTCAGTCTGCGGGAGGTCGAGCTTGTAGAGGATGTTGCGGATGTGCTTGGCCACTGCCGCCTCAGTGACCACCAGGTTCGCGGCGATCGCGGCATTAGACCGACCCTCGGCTACCAGGGCCAGCACCTCGCGCTCGCGGTTGGTCAGCGCTTCGAGGGGATTGCGGCGCCGACGCAGCATCTGCCGCACCACCTCGGGATCCACCACGGTGCCACCCGCCGCCACCCGGTCGAGAGCGTCGAGGAATTCCTCCACCTGCCCGATCCGGTCCTTGAGTAGATAGCCGATGCCCGTTCCGTCGCCGGCGTTCAGCAGTTCTGTCGCGTACATAGTCTCGACGTACTGGCTCAGCACGAGCATGGGCAGGGCCGGGCGTGTGCGGCGCAACTCCACCGCAGCGCGCAGCCCTTCGTCCTTGAATCCCGGCGGCATGCGCACATCGGTCACGACCACGTCGGGGTCGTGCGTCTCGACCGCTTCCAGCATCCCGTCGGCATCGGAGACCGCGGCGACGACCCGGTGACCGAACCGGGCCATCAGCCCGATCAGGCCCTCCCGCAGCAGAACGCTGTCCTCGGCGAGGACTATTCGGAGTTCGGAAGCGGCTGGCAAGGAATCTCCACAACTATTCGGGTGGGTCCGCCTGGTGGGCTGGACAGCGACAGTCTGCCATCGACGACGGAAACCCGGTCACCGAGGCCGAGCAGGCCAGTCCCCGCGTCGATGTCGGCGCCGCCGCGACCGTTGTCGCAGATGCTCACCGTCAGACGGTCTTGCGTATAATCGCCAGAGATTTCCCCGCGGTCGGCGCCGGAGTGTTTGGCCATATTCGACAGTGCCTCCGAGACGACGAAGTAGACTGTCGACTCGATCGGCCGGGAGAATCGTTGCGGCACTGTCAGGGAAACGTCGACCGGAATCGCTGAGCGGGCCGCGAGCTCGTCCACCGCCTCCGCCAGGCCGAAATTGGTGAGCGCCGGAGGGTAAATGCCGCGGATCAGTTCCCGCAGCTCCACCAGAACCATCCCGGCCTCGTCGTGCGCGCGAACCAGCTGCTCCGCCAGCGGTCCGGCCGGCGCGTCGAGCCGGGCCACCCCAAGCATCATCGTGAGGGTGACCAGCCGTTGCTGGGCGCCGTCGTGCAGGTCCCGCTCGATGCGGCCGCGCTCGGCCTCGAATGCATCGACCAAGCGAACCCGGGAGCGGGTCAGCTCGGTGATCCGCTCCCCCAGCTGGCTGCCGGTCGGGGTAATGAGGACACGGGCCAGCGCCCCGCGCGAGCCGGCGAGCAGGCCCAGCCCGTACGCACAGGCGACCAGCGCGAGGAACCCCGCGGCGCAGGCGGCGAACGCGCTCGACCAAGAGGTGACTGCGTACGTCTTCAGCACGTTGACCTGCTCACCCTCGCCGACGGTGGCGAGCAGCAGCGGGGTGGCGAGCAACGCGAGCGGCACGGTCACCCCCAGGGCCACGGCGAGCAGGTCGATGGGCCAGAGCACGAACATGAGCAGCGCTGCGTAGCCGAGCTCGCGCCACGTGACCGGCTCGGTGAAGCGGGTCCGCAACCACGAGGTGAGCCCCGGGCGCGGCGGGGTGCGGTGGGCGTCGGGCACCGGCCGGACGTTGATCATCCGCAGCGACCAGCGCTCGACGACCGCCGCGGGCAGGCCTAGCAGGGCGATCGCGCCCAGCAGTGGGATGCCGACGACCACGACCGCAAGCAGTCCGCCGGCCGAGAGCAAGAGCACCGCCACGACCAGCGTCAGCAATCCCGTCAGACCACTGACGATCAGATATCCAATCGAACGCAAAGGCCACCCGGACAGCAGGAAGCCCGGCCGGGCCAGGGCCTGCCATACGTTTTGCGCACTCACCCGGACAACCGTAGACGGCCGGTGATCGCGTTTCCAGCCAGCAGGTGCGACCGGCGGAGGTAGTGCCAGCGCTACCAACAAGACTCACTTCCGGAGGCGTGCGCCGAGCCCGCAGGTCCGGTTCTCTTGATGAAGTGCATCCGCACCGCAAGGACCAGGCCACTGGAGGGTGAGTACCCGATGACCGATTGGCTGGCCGGCAACGTCATGACGCTGGGACTGTGGGGTACATTGCTGGTGGTCCTGCTGCTTCCCGCGCTAGAGGCGGCAATTCCCTTCATCGGCATTCTCGTGCCGGGACAGAGCGCGGTGGTCGTGGGCGGGATGCTCGCCTCGCACCGCGTCGTCCCGCTGCCCGCGACCATCGCCGCCGCTCTGGTCGGCGCCGTGCTCGGCAACTTGATCGGATATTGGGTTGGTGAGCGGTGGATGACGGCCGCGTACACCACGGCGAGGGGTGACGGGCTGCGCCACCGGCACACTGCAAAGGCGCTCGAACTGGTCGAGGGGCGGGGTAGTTCGGCCGTCCTTATCGGACGCTTTGTGCCAGGAATGCGCACGCTCGTGCCCACCCTGTGCGGCATGGTGCGGACCCCCTGGCGGGCGTATCTGACCTGGTCGGTGACGGCAAGCGTGGTGTGGGCGGTGACCTGGACTCTCATCGGCGTCCTCGTCGCCCGCGGGGCAGGCGGTGTCACCGGTCTCGTTACGTGAGCTAAGCCCCATACGCCGGGGAGTCCTTCGCGGCTGCAATCCAGGAGCTACACCGCTTCCATGGCCTTCACCCTGAATTCGGGGGCTCGGCACTCCCTCTGCCCCACCCAACGGGCGAGACCTCTAACGACGCCGCAGGCTTCGCGTCATGCTACGGACCGCTCAGTCGCTCCCCCTGACAGGGCTTTCGACGCTGGGCTTCGACCCGACCCGTTTCCAGACCGAGCCGCCAGCCTGCTACCGGGCCTCCTGGCAGCTACCCGGACCGGACTCACACCGGCAGGCGACGACGAGCTTACGACTCCAGATGAGCTACACACTCACCTCCAGGTCCGCTGGGCGCACGAAAGACCGAGGTTAGCCGTCGCCCTGTGAAAGGGGGAACAGGACGGCCCAGCGACCGGCTCGCCGACCTGATCGGCCGGGTCTGCGAGATCGCCGACGAGGAGTGGGAGAAGCCGCCAGTCGGGCGTCCGCACGTGTTGCCGCTGCCCACAGCGGTAATCGCGGTGCTGTTCGGGCTGCGGCACAACATGAGTGACGAGGTCGTAGCCGGGGTGTTCGGCTGTTCACAGGCCAGGGTCACCCGCTATCACCAGATCCTGTAGCCGATCCTGCGGTGGGTGACCCGCCCGAAGGTCGACCAGCACCTCGAGTAGACCCGCCGCCAAGGGGTGTCAACGGCGGATTGGAACTGGCTCTGGCACACATTCTGTGATTGATCTTCTCAGCGACGGCTCATGGGGAGGCCAGGACGCGTTTGCGGAGGAGGTCGAGGTTCGCTCGGCCATACATCTGTCGCTTGATCGTCTTGATGCGGTTGACCTGGCCTTCGACCGGGCCTGAGCTCCATGGCTGGGTGAGGCCGGCGACGACGGCGTCGCGGTCGCTGGCCAGGCCGGCGGCGAAGCCGCGGATTTCGGGGTAGCCGGCGTGGCGGGCTCGGTTGATCCAGGCGTCGAGGTGCTGGCCGGTGCCCTGGTGGCGGACCAGGGCGGCGAACCCGCGGGCGAGGTCGGCGACGGTGTCGAGATCCGAGCAGAGTCTGCGGGCGTCGGCGAGATCAGCGCGGTCGTCGTCGGTGAGTTTGTGGCCGGGTCGCATGATCCAGGCGGTGATCCGCCGGGCCGACGGCACCTGGATTGCGGCGGCAGGGGCGGGTCGGGTGCGGTTGATGGTGAGCCAGTCCCGCAGCACCCGCAAGCTGCCCTGATAGCCGCGGGCCAGGAGCTCAGCGTGCAGCACGGCTGTCTGGTGGACGCCGTCGGTGAGGCGTTGCCGCAGGTAGGAGTGGAACGGGGCGAGGACGCTGGGTCGGCTGCTGGCGTTCGGGCCGATCAACGCCTCGGCGGTGGCGGCGTGGGCGTATTTGCGGGCGGTTCTGACGTTCATGTCGAGGCGGCGGGCGGTCGCGCTGATCGATAGCCCTTCGGCTCGCAGCGCGTGCACGGCCGCGTGGCGTTGGCGTGTGTTCGCCGCCCGGCGCCCCGCCTCGCTCGGCTCGTCGGCTGGGGCGGCCAGGGCAGATGTCGGTTCGGCGTGGGTGCGTAGGCATCGGCGGTGCCCGCGAATGACTTTCTCGACGGTGTCGCTGAGGTTCTTCAGCAGGTGCCACCGGTCGGCGACCTGGACCGCGTCAGGTGCTCCCTTGCGCGCACCGTCGGCGTAACTGCCGCCTCGATCGCGGCAGATGATCTGAACGCCAGGATGGTCGCGCAGCCAGGCGGCGAGGGTGTCGGCGGTGCGGTCGGGCAGAACGTCGATCGGTCGGCGGGTGTGCATGTCGAGCAGCACGGTCGCGTAGCGGTGGCCCCGACGGCGGGCAAAGTCGTCCACGCCCAGCACCGTCGGCGTCACCGGCGGCAGGTCGGGCATCCGGCGGATCATCCGGATCAACGTCATCCGCGACACCGCCACTGCTAACCGATGCGCCAGCCGGCTGCCCGGTCGACCGCCCAGCGCCACGGCGACGGCTGCCAGGTCGCCTGCGGCCAAGACGGTGTGACGGGCATGCCGGCGAGTCAGACCGGGCACTTGCTCGACGAACGTCCGCCGTCCGCATCCGGCGTTCACGCAGGCGAATCGGCGGACCGTCAATGCGACCAGCACCTTACGGCTACCTAACCTGACATCGGCCAGCCGCCGCACATAACGACCATGCACAGTGGTCGACCAGGTGCCGCAGGCGCCACACCGTGCCCGCACCGTCTGCGTCGCCGCGTTGATCCGGACCCCGACAGCCCGGATCACCACCGCATCCAGCCGCAGGCCCGTCAGGTGCGGCAGTAACGCCGGAATGATCTCCATCCCGGCACCCAACCCCAACTACCAACGAGCACGACTCACAAAATGTGTGCCAGAGCCAGTCTCAGCGCGTCGTCGACAAGGGGCGCTGGTTGACGGGGTCGTCGCCCCGATCGGGCAACGCGAGGCCTACCACGGCCTACTTCCAGCAAGAAGCATCTGTCAGGGCAGAACGTGCAGGTCATCGCCGACCTCGACGGCCGACGGCTGGGTCGCCGATGTCGGCGACCCGGTCAACGGTGCCCGTCACGACGCCACGGCGTTCTTCATCTCGGGCATCGCGGACCGTTGGGCAGAGCACTACACCGCCGGGGCCCAGGCATGATCGGCAATTGCGGCTACCAGCGGCACCGGCCCGATCACCCCCGCACAAGGAACCACTCGGCGGCGAACTGACCGCCACTCAGAAGACCCACAGGGTCAACCGGCTACGCGCCGCCGTCGAACGCGCGATCAGCCACCTCAAGAAACTGGAAGGTTCTCAAAACCGGCTACCACCGGATCATGACCAACTTCCCCGACACGTTACTTAGGTTCAAGGAGTCGTTGCAACACCGGCTACCTGGGCCGATTCTAGGTGTTCGGCCAGGGCTTCAGCGGGAGTCTTCCATCCCAGCGTTTTGCGGGGCCGGCTGTTGAGGGCAGCGGCGATGGCATCGAGATCGTTTACCGAGTGTCGTGATAGGTCGGTGCCCTTTGGGAAGTACTGGCGTAGCAACCCGTTGGTGTTCTCGTTCGTGCCGCGTTGCCAGGGGCTGTGCGGGTCGCAGAAGTAGATGGCGAGGCTGGTGTCTAGTCGCAGTTGGACATGTTGGGCCATCTCGGCGCCTTGGTCCCAGGTCAGTGAGCGTCGTAGCTGTTCGGGCAGGGCGGCGATCTGTTCTGCGATCGCGTCGCGGACCGCTGCGGCGCCGTGCCCCGCCAGCGGCGGGCCGTTTTTCACGACGGGCTACTGGCCGTGTCCTTGCATGCGGGGCAGATGCAGCAGCATCGTGTACCGGGTGGTGCGCTCGACCAGCGTGCCGATCGCGGACCGTTCGAGTCCGATGATCAGATCACCCTCCCAGTGACCAGGCACTGCCCGGTCGGCGACCTCGGGAGGCCGTTGACTGATCATCACGTCCGGGCTGACGAAGTGCTTGCCCCGCCTACGGGTACGGGCCTGCGGCACCCGTAACGCGCGGCCGGTCCGCAAACAAGCCGGCAGCTCCCGGCGCAACGCGCCTCGGCCTTGGACGTAGAGCGCCTGGTAGATCGCCTCGTGCGAAATCCGCATCGAGTCATCATCCGGGAAGTCCAGCTGTAGTCGCCTGCTGATCTGCTCGGGACTCCACGCCGTTGCCCATCGCCGGTCCGCGCGACGGCCATGCCGGCGACCCTTCCACGGGACATTCGGCCCCGGGATCGGCCGGCCCCCGGCATCGGTGATCGCCCCAGCGAGTCGTTCTTGCACATAGTCACGCAGCCGATCGCTTGCGGCCAGCTTGGCGACCTTCGGGCGTCGACTGCGACGCTCGGCATGCCACTGCGCATTCACGGCGCGGTAGTCCATGCGACCGCCCCGCGTCGCGGCGTTGCGGCGCAGTTCCCGCGAGATCGTTGACGCGTCACGGCCAACCGCCCGGCTGATCTCCCGCACACCTTTGCCCTGCGCTTTGAGCAGGGAAATCTCCTCACGCTCAGCGAAAGACAGATACCGGCCCGACAACGGAGCAAGCGACAACGGCGACATACCGCCACCCTGACGAAACCATCGCCCGCCGACCGGCTGCGACACACCACATGCCGCCGCGGCCTCCTCGCTCGACAGGCCCTCAGCGATCCGCCGCCAGAACTGCCGCCGCACCTCCCGATACTCATTCACCCCCGGCCGACCCGGCGACCGCATCGCCGGCCTGCCCGTCACCATCGTCGTCCAGCCCGCAGGTCTCCCCATCACACACCCCTCGATCAGGGTGTTGCGACGACCACTGGAATCCGCCTTACGCACCGCGATCACTCTGGAAATCTTCAGAACCACCACACCGGGTTTTGAGTGACCTCTCTTTGCGGGATTCGTAGGTGGCAACCTGCTGCCATTGCAGCCTCCTGACGCCGTAGGGGCACCCGGGGTGAGGTGGGGATCCTGGAGGATCGTTCCGGGGTGATCACCCATACATGGTGGACACCCATCACGGTTCGGCGACGGGGGATACATGGAGTTCAGGATTCTCGGTCCGGTGGAGGCGACCCGCGACGACAGGACCCGGGTGACCCTTTCGGGCACGAAGGTCACGACCGTCCTGGCTGCGCTGCTGCTTGCCCGGGGGCGGGTGGTCTCGGACGGCCGGCTGGCGGACTTGCTATGGGGTTGGTCGCCACCGGTCACGATGGGCGCCCAGATCTACACGTACGTCTCGCGGCTGCGCAAGCAGCTCGGCGGCGGCGCGGAGATCCAGCGGCGGCTTCCAGGGTACGCGATTCGCACCGACGGTGCTCAGGTGGACCTCGTGCGCTTCGAGGACCTCGCCGAGCAGGGTCGCCAGTCACTGCAGGACGGACGGTTTGAACGGGCCAGCGACTGCCTCAGAGAGGCGCTGGAGCTGTGGCCCGGCAACGCGCTGTCCAACGTCACGGAACATATGGCCGCGGTGGAGCTGCCCCGCCTAGAGGAGCTACGGACCGCCGCAGTGGAAAACAAAGTGGAGGCCGATCTCATGCTCGGCCGGCACCGTGAGCTCGTCGCCGAGCTGACCGGGCTCGTCGCCGACCACCCGCTGCGGGAGCGGATGCGCGCCCAACTGATGACGGCCTTGTGCCGCAACGGACGCCAGGCGGAGGCGCTGCAGATCTTCCACGAGGGGCGCCGTCAACTCGCCGAGGAGCTCGGCGTGGACCCGGGAGCACACATCACCCGCACCTACCAGGCCGTGCTCAACAGTGAGCTCGAGCGCACGCCGGCCCTGAGCCGAGAGTCCACGCTCGTCACGATCTGATCGTTCCACCCGCAACGGGGCACCGGCGTCACGCGACACCGGTGCCCCGTCCCGGTATCGCTAGCACTACCGCAAAGACTCACTTCCGCGAGGCTGCGTGCAGCCTCGCCGTACACCAAGATCGAACCATGACCCGTGACGCTATTCGGCTCCGCAACGTCACCCGCACCTATGGCGCGAGCGACGGAGCGGTGACCGCCTTGAACGACCTCTCCCTGTCTTTCACCGAGGGCACCTTCGCCGCCGTCATGGGCCCCTCGGGATCGGGCAAGTCGACGCTGCTGCAGTGCGCGGCGGGCCTTGACCGGCCGACCTCCGGCTCGGTGCTGCTCGGCGAGACGGACCTGACGACGCTCAACGAGACGAAACTGACCCTGCTGCGCCGCGAGCGCATCGGCTTCGTGTTCCAGTCCTTCAACCTCCTGCCGGCGCTGACCGCTGAGCAGAACGTGGCGCTGCCGCTGCGGCTGGCCGGGCGCCGGCCCGGCCGCTCGCAGGTGCAGGACGTGCTGGCCCAGGTCGGGCTCGCGGGCCGGGCCAAGCACCGCCCGGGCGAGATGTCCGGCGGCCAGCAGCAGCGCGTCGCGATCGCCCGGGCGCTGATCACCCAGCCCGAGGTCCTCTTTGGCGACGAGCCCACCGGTGCGCTGGACTCCACCACCAGCCGCGACGTCCTGACGATGCTGCGGGCCCTGGTGGACGAGCAGCGGCAGACGATCGTGATGGTCACCCACGACCCAGTCGCCGCGTCGTACGCCGACCGCGTCGTATTCCTCGCCGACGGCCACCTCAACGGCGAGCTCGAGGCGCCCACAGCCGAGGCCGTCGCCGCCCGGATGACCCAGATGGAGACCGTCGCATGCTGACCGTGACCCTCAGCACCCTGCGAACCCGCTGGATGACGCTCGTCGGTACGTTCGTCGCGCTGGCGCTGGGCGTGGCGCTGATCGCCACGATGGGCCTCGGGCTCGCGTCGACCCTCGACGCCCCCGAACAGGAGCCCGAGCGCTTCGCGGGCGCGCCGGTCGTGGTGCGCGGCACCGACGAGCTGCGGGTGCCCACGCCGATCGGTGACCGCACCCAGCCCCTCGCCCAGCCGCGGGGCGTCGCGCCCGAGGTCGCCAAGGCGCTCGCCGCGAAGGCCCCCACGGTCGCCGACCGGTCGTTCCCCGTACGCGTGGCCGGACCCGGCGGCGACGACGACCTGGTCGGGCACCCGTGGTCGATTGCCGCGTTCGGCGAATACCGGCTGACCGCCGGGCACGAGCCCCGCAAGCCCACCGAGGTGGTGCTCTCCGGCGATGCGTCCCTGGTCGGCAAGGCGGTGTCGGTGCGCACCCCGGCAGGGCTGAGTACGCGTACGGTCGCCGGCGTGGTCGCGCCGGCCCGCTTCGAGGAGCCCATCTTCTTCGCCGACGCGGAGGCCGCCAAGCTCTCGCCGCGCATCGACAACCTGGTCGTGCAGGCGGCGCCCGAGATGGTGCGTACGGTGGTCGGTGCCGGCTCGGACGTCCAGGTGCTCACCGGCAGCAACCGGCGAAAGGCCGACCCGGAGCCCAACCGCGACCGCGACGCCCTCATCGCCATGAACGCCCTGCTGGGCACCGCGGGCGGCGTCACCACGTTCGTCTCCGTCTTCGTGGTGGCGTCCACCTTCGCCTTCGCCGTCGCCCAGCGGCGCCGCGAGATCGGGCTGATGCGCACCGCCGGTGCCACCCCGCGGCAGGTGCGTTCGATGATGTTCATGGAGGCGGTGGTGGTGGGCGTACTCGCCTCGGTCGCCGGGTGTGTGCTGGGCTCATACAGCGCCCCATGGCTCGCGAGCCTGCTCGTCGACGAACAGCTCGCACCCCCCTGGTTCACCATCGGGGCATACACCTGGCCGTACCACGTGGCGTTCTGGACCGGGCTGCTCGTCGCGCTCGGCGGGGTCACGGTCGCCACGGTGCGGGCGGGGCGCATCCGTCCCGTCGAGGCGCTGCGGGAGGCCTCGGTGGACACCAAGGCCATGACGCCGGGGCGCTGGGTTTTCGGTGCCGGCCTGCTCGCCACCGGGCTCAGCATGCTCGTCTGGCGGCTGCTCGCCGACCCGGGCGACGCACTGCACCGCAAGACGTACACCACCCAGCCGATGCTGCTGATTACCGCGGTGGCGCTGCTCGCGCCGATCCTCGTGCGGCCGCTGACCCGGCTGCTCGCGTGGCTCCCGGCTCAGCTGCCCGGCGCCACCGGCATGCTGGTACGCGAGAACGCGGCCGCCGGCGTGCGGCGCACCGCGGCGATCGCGGCGCCCGTGCTGGTGACCGTGGCCCTGGCCGGCTCGCTGCTGGGTGCGACGGCCACCATCAACGAGGCGAAAGCGAACGAGATCCGGGAGCAGACCCGCGCCGACTTGATCGTGCAGGCCGACGACGCCGCCGGGGGTTTCGACGCCCAGACTGTGGCGCAGGTCCGCCAGGTGCCCGGAGCCACGGTGACCGCCAGCGCCGCCACTCCCGTCTACCACCTCGAGGAGGGCACGGCGCTGATCCGCTCGGACGCGCAGGCCGTCGACCCGCGCGAGCTCGTCGCAGCGCGCAAGCTGCCGGTGCAGGCCGGCGACATCGCCGACCTCGACGACAGCAGCATCGTCGTCAACAAGGAGTGGGTGCAGCACACCGTCGGCGAGCAGGTCGACGTGTGGCTCGGCGACGGCACCAAGAAGTCGCTGCGGATCGCGGCCGTGATCGCCGCCGGCACCGGCAACAACGGCGTCTACGTGACCCCACGCAACGCTCCCGGGTTCACCCCGGACCGGCTGGAGGTCACCTGGGCCGCGGGCTCCGACGTGAACGCCGGGACCGCGGCGGTCCGGGCTGCCCTGCAGCCCACCGGCGCGGATGTACAGACCCGGGCGGCGTGGATCCAGTCGGAGTACCCGAGCAACAGCCGCCAGACCCGCGTCGGCTACCTGGTGGTGCTCGGCATCGCGCTGATCTACACCGGCATCGCGCTGGGCAACACCATGATGATGGCCACCTCGGACCGGGTACGCGACCTCGCGGTGCTGCGCCTCGCTGGTGCGACGAAGCGGCAGATCCTCATCCTGGTCGCCGTGGAGGCGATGACGGTCGTGGTGGTCGGCGCGGTGCTGGGCACCATCGTGACGGCGTTCAACATCCTGGGCATCTGGGGCTCGCTGGCCGCCCTGTCGGTCTGGTCCAGCGTGGTGCTGCCCTGGCAGACGCTCGCGGCGACGGTGGGGGCGTGCGCGGTGGTCGCCGTGGTCGCCTCCGTGCTGCCCGCCGCCGGCGCGCTGCGGACCCGCCCGGTGGAGCTGTCCGGCGCCCGCGAGTGAGCGCCGCCCGGCCCTGACCGCGCCGGGAACCGACCGCTTCGGGTCGGACCCGCCGGGAGCCCGTTCCCCCGTTGCAGGCACCCGGCGACCCGAAGCACCAGTGCCCCCAGACAATCCCGCAAGGTGCGGCCGGGATGTCTGGGGGCACGACTTGTCGCGCAGCTGCCCGCCCAACCGCTCAGGCGGACGGCTCCGCCATCGCCACCGCGATCCGGCGGGGCCCGGTGAAGGGCTCCCGCGCGTGGGCGGCCAGCATGTTGTCCACGACCAGGACGTCGTCGCGCTCCCAGTCGAGACGGGTCGACGCGGCCCGGTAGGTGGCGCGCAGGTGGTCCATCACGTCATCCGGGATGCGCCCGCCGTCGCCGTAGTACGTGTTGGTCGGCAGATCCTCCTCATCGAAGATCGCCAGCATTCCCTCTCGAACGTCCTCCGCGAGCGTGGTCACGTGGAAGAACGTGGCGTGGTTGAACCACACCCGCTCGCCCGTCACCGGGTGGGTGTGCACCGCGGAGCGCACCGCCACGGTCCGCAGGCCACCGTCCGGGCGCCAGTGCGGCGTCAGGCCCTTGTCGCGGCAGTACGCCTCCACCGCGGACCGGTCGTCGGTGCCGAAGGTCTGCTGCCACGGCACGCCGAAGTCGGCGTGGAAGTTGCGGACCACCCGCCAACCGCGTCGCTCGAACTCCTCGCGTACGGCCGGGTCGAGGTTGCGGTAGACCTCGCGGATGTCCGCGAGCGGGGTCGCGCCCTGCGTGTGCGCGGGCTCAATGCAGTAGAAGTACAACGTCTGCGGCCAGACGGCCTGGTAGGAGTTCTCGTTGTGCAGGAAGATCTCCTCCTCGGCCGGGTAGTCCGTCGAGGTGTACACCTGCCCCTGGATGGTGCTGCGCGGAGAGGACCGCTCCGCGTACGTGAGCGGGGCCGAGCCGGAGAACGCCCGGACCACGCCGTCGAAGCCATCAACCCCGCCGACCGGGAAGCCGCGCAGTAGCACGGCTCCCCGGTCCGTAAGGGTCGCGCGCAGGTCCTCGCGGTTGTCCCGGATGTAGTCGTGGACATCGGTGCTGGGGTGCGGGGCCCGCCGGACCGCGGCCACCGTATCCCTGATGCTGCTCGTCATGTCGCCGTGCTCCCCTCGTTGGCGTTGGCCGCGCTCAGTCGGACATCGCGACGAGGACCCGGCGGTCGCCGGTGAACGGCCGACGGCCGTGCGCGAGCGCCACGTTGTCGATGACCATGAGGTCGCCGGCCCGCCAGTCGACGTCGACGGCGTTGTCCAGCCCGCGGTCGCGGACCTGCAGGATGTACTCGGCGGGAATGGGCGAGCCGTCCGCGAAGGTGACGTGCTGCGGCAGGTCCTCCTCCGGCATGATCTGGGCCAGGGCGGCCGCGGTGTCGTCGCCGAGCCCAGCGGCGTGCCACTGGTCAGCCTGGTTGAACCACACCTCTACGCCAGTCACAGGGTGCCGGATGGTGGAGGGGCGCACCGAGCGGATCCGGACGCTGCCGTCGCGCTTCCACTCCCACGTGGCGCCCGCGTCGGTGAGGAACGCCTCGACCTGCGCCCGGTCGGTGGTCTCGAACGTGTCCTGCCAGCTCTTGCCGAAGCCGTATCCGTCGTGCAGGTTCTGCACGTAGCGCACGCCGCCGGCGAAGGCCTCGCGGACCTCCGGGTCGAGCGAGTCCAGCCACAGGGCCGCGTCCAGCACGGGCGTGGCGCCCCCGCCGCCCGGCTGCACCTGGCAGTAGAAGGCCAGCCGGGCCGGCCAGGCGTGCGCGTAGCTCATCTCATTGTGCATCGAGATGGTGAACTCCTTCGGATACTCCGTGGAGGTGTAGACGTTGCTGCCGACCTTGGTTCGCGGCGAGTTGCCGTGCACGTAGGCGAGCCGGTTGGGCAGCAGGTGGTCGAAGACCGGGTCCAGGGTTTCCGGCGTGATGCCGAAGCCCCGGAACACGAGCGCCTTGTGCTCGGTGAGCAGGTCACCCAGCTCGGTGCCAAGGTCGCCCAGGCACGCTACGATTCCCTGCGGCCCGCTGCGGCCGACCGCCGGAATCTCCAGCGGGGACCAGACCTTGGTGTGCTCCGTCTGCGTCACTGACTTACCCTCTCGTTCACGAAAGCCGCCTCGTGATGTGCGAGACGAGTTCAGCCTGGCGCGGTGCCAGGTAGAAGTGGTCACCTGGAAAACTGTGCAGCTCGAACCGCCCGGGCGCGGTGAGATCGGACCAGCCGCGGACGCGCTCCGGCGTGCATCCGGGGTCACGGTCGCCGACGTACGCGGTGATCGCAGCGCGCACCGGGGCGGGAGTCGCCGGCCAGTATCCCTCGATGAGGGCGTAGTCCGCGCGCAGTGGCGGCAGCAGCAGCTCGCGCAGCTCGGCGTTGTCGTACGCTGCGGAACCGAGATCGCCCAGCCGTCGGACGCCCGCGACGAGCGCGTCGTCGCCCAGCTCGTGAAGCCTCGTCCGCTGGGCCTGGTGCGGGGCCGCGTGGGCCGAAACGAAGAGCCTGCGCACCGGGATGCCGGCAGCTTCCAGGCGAAGCGTGACCTCGTACGCGACCGAGGAGCCCATGCTGTGTCCGAACAACGCCACGCTCCGCGTCGGGCACCAGCTCAGCGCCGCGGTGATGTCGTCGGCGAGCTCGGTCATGTCGGTCGCGCAGGGTTCGGCAAGCCGGTCCAGCCGGCCCGGGTAGCGCACCGCGAGCACTTCCACGTCCGCCGGCAGCAGCGCGGACCAGCCGTGGAAGAGCTGGGCGTTGCCGCCGGCGTGCGGGAAGCAGACGAGGCGTATGCGGGGTTCGACGACCCGGCGGTACGCGCGGAACCAGTCCTCGGGCCGGGCCTGCCGACGGGTGTCGGTCATCGTTGTCCGCTCTCCTCGGATCGGGGGATACCCGCGGCACGGTCCTCGGTGCGCAGGGCCGGGCTCAGCGCACATGCGAGGACCAGCACGGCCATCGCGGCGCAAACGGTGTGCAGGGTCGCTCCTCCGCCCCAGGCCGCGAGCAGCATGCCGCCGACCAGTGCGCCGAGCGCGTTGGTGCCGGAGCCGACGAGGTTCATCGCTGCCGCGACCCGGCCCTGCAGCGCGTCGGGTGTGACCCGTACCTGGTATACCGCGGCAGTCACGTTGAAGATCGCGCCGACGAAGCCGGTCGCGGCGAACAGCACGCCGAGCACGACAGGGTTGCGGGTGAGGGCCATGGCGCTCATCAGCACCAACCAGGCGCTCGCGCCGCCGAGCAGGGTCGCGCGCTGGGTGAGGTGGCGCAGCCACCAGCCGCCGGTGAGGGCGCCCGCGACGCCGCCGATCCCGCCAATGCCGACGATCACGGCCAGCGTCGCCGGGCTGCGGTTCTCCTCCTTGACCACGACAATCAGGGTCAGGGCGAGCACCTGGAAGAGGATGTTGCTGAGCGCCACGAAGACCAGCGCTCCGCGCAGGAACCGCTGCCGCCACAGCCACCGCAGCCCGTCAAGCACCTCGGTGGTGAGCTTGCGGCGGGGCGCCCGTTCGCCCTGGAACTCCTTCTTGATGAGCAGGAGGGTGACCAGGGAGATCAGCGAGGCGAGCGTCGAGAACGAGAACGGGGCCCAGCGCGCCGCGGTCTGCAGCAGCACCCCGCCGGGCTGACCGATCAGGCCGGCGGCCCGGCTGCGTGCCTCGTTCTGTGACAGGGCCTGCCCGAGGTGGGTGGGATGCACGACGTTGCGTACGGCCCCACGCTCGGCGAGCTTGTAGAAGACGGCGAGGCTGGTGTCCACGAACGCCGTCGCCGCGAGGTGGGCGACCGACACGAAGCCGAGCGCCAGCGCCACGGCGCCGCTGCCGAGCACGAGCGCGCGGCTCCCCTCGCAGGTGATCATCAGTCGGCGGCGGTCCCACCGGTCCGTGAGCGCCCCGGCCGGCAACTGCACGAGCAGCACCGGCAGTAGCGCCGCGAACGAGACCGCGGACATCGCCAGCGGCGAGTCGGTGTGCCACAGGACGATCAGCGGGTAGGCGACGGCGCTGACCCGGGCACCGACGAAGGAGACGCCGGCGCCCGACCAGAGCAGCAGGAAGTCGCGGTTGCGGCGCAGCGGCGGCGGCGCGTCCCTGTCCGGCGGGGCCTGGCCGACGACGGTCACCGAGGCAAGCCGTCCGCAGGCCGGCACCACTCCAGCACGGCCATGGCGCTGTGCATCTTGTTCTCCGCCTGGTCGAACGCGATGCTGGCCGGGCCGTCGAGCACCTCGGCGCTCACCTCGTCGCCGCGGTTGGCCGGCAGGTCGTGCATGAACACGGCCTTGGGGCTAGCCTGCCAGAGCCCGGCGTCCACCGTGAATGGTGCGAAGACCTCCCGCCATCGCGGGTCGGGCTTGACCGTGCCGGTGGTCTCCCAGCGGGTCGTGTAGACGACGTCAAGGTCAGCGGGCAGGTCGTCCATGTCGTGGCGCTCGGCGAACGAGCAGCCGTACCGCGCAGCCTGCTCGGTCGCCCCGAGCCGATACGCCGACGGAAGCCCGTACCCAGGCGGGGTGCGCATCTCCAGCGTCACGCCCGGGAAGCGGGTGAGCGCCAGGGCCAGGGCCGTGGCGGTGTTGTTTCCCTCGCCGACGTAGAGCACCCGCAGCCCGTCGATGCGGCCGAAGCGGCGTGCCATCGTGGTGAGGTCGGTCAGCGCCTGGGTCGGGTGCTCGTCGGCGCTCATCGCGTTGACGACCGCCATCCGGTCCTGCGCCGCCCACTCGCGCATCTCGGCCGGGTCGACGGCGGTCCGCGCGACCAGCACGTCGAGCATCCGGGACATGACCCGGCCGGTGTCGGCGCTGGTCTCCCCCGTGTTCAGCTGCAGATCGCCGGGGCCGTATGCGATGATCTGCGCGCCCAGCCGCAGCGCACCCGCGGAGAAGGCCGTACGGGTGCGTGTGGAGGTCCTACTAAAATAGATGCCGGCCACCCGCCCGGCGAGCGGGCGGGTGTGAGCCGCCTGTCCGCCGGTGCCGTCGCCGCCGGCCGCCGAGAATTCCACGCCCCGCGCGACGATTGCCCGCAGGTCGTCGTCGGTGAGGTCGTCGATGGAGATCAGATGGCGTACGCGTTGCTGCGTCATGTCCGCTCCCTGGCTGCGCGCCGGATCAGGCTCGCTCGTCGTCGGTGGCCACGGGCCGCAGCACGGCCGCCGCGGCGCCCGCGTCGGGGCCGGCGGTGCCCGCCCAGCCGGCCGCGAGAGTGCCGCGGCCGAAGGATGCGTCGCGCTCGGCGAGCGCGGCGGTCAGGTGCCGCACGACGTCCTTGCCGCCGTCGGCGTTGGTGAGGGCGACGAAGCCGGAGCCACCAGTGACCCGGCTGATCGCCATGTTCCAGTAGCCGGCGGGTTCGCCGCCATGGCCGAACTCAAGGTCCGCGCCGGTGTCGTCGACGATCGTGCCGAGCCCATAGAAGCTGCCCGATTCGACGCCGACGAGCTGCTGCGCGTACGGCTGGGCGAGCAGCGCCCCCGGTTCCCCGAGCAGGCAGCGGCGCAACTGCGCGGCGAAGGTGGCGAGGTCGCCCGCGGTTGACCACAACCCGGCCGCCGCGAGGTGTCCGCGCTCACGCCAGCGGCCGTCCAGCACCGTGCCCCGCCGGTCGTGCCCGAGCGCGACGCTGCGTCCCGCCGTACGCGGAAAGTCCTGCGCGAAGCTGCTGCCGGTCATCGCGAGCGGGTCGAGCACGAGCCGGCGCATGAGCGGCGCGAAGGCTTCGCCGGTGACGTCCTCGAGGACTTGCTGCACGACCCAGTAGTGGGTGCTGGACTTGCGGAACGCCGACCCGGGCACCAGCTCGCGCCGGACCTCCGGGTTGACCGCGGGCGGCCGTCCGGTGAGCAGTTCCAGCAGCGTGGGCACCGGCTCGCCAGGGCGGAAACCGACGCTGCGGTGCCGGGCCAGGCCGGCGCGGTGGCCGAGCAGGTGCCGCAGGGTGAGCGGCCCCGGCGCGTTCGGGTCGTCCGCGGGTCGCCAGGAGGTGAGGTACGCGTCGACGTCCAGGTCCAGGTCGAGCACCCCGTCCGCGACGAGCCGCAGGGCGGCGAACGCGGTCAGGTGCTTGCTGATCGACCCGGTCTGGAAGATCGAGCCCGGCTCGACGGCCGGGCCGGCCTCCGCACCGAGCACACCGAGGCTGAGCGTCTCCGCCACCTCGCCGGCACGCAGCAGCGCGATGCTCGCGCCCGGCACGTGGTTCTCCGCCATGACAGCGCGAAGGTCGTCGGCAAGATCCGGCAGCACGGCCCGTGACTCCGCTGCGCGGGCGCGGTGAACCAGGGCCGAGGCCTCGGCTAGCTTCGGGTCCTGAGCCCCGGGTGCCTCGCCGGCCCGCCGGAGCAGGTCGGCCAGGAGTTCGGCCGACACCGTCACCTGGGGTTCGGGGGCGGCGGCCCGCGCGGCCTCCTCGGCTTCATCGGCGTCGATGGATGCGGCGAGTGCGTGCAGGGTCTCGTGCTGGTACATGCGCCAGATGGAGACGGTCAGCCCGGCCTGGCGGGCCGCAGCCAGCACTTTGATCATCAGCAGCGAGTGACCGCCGAGGTCGGCGAAGCGGTCGTGCACGCCGACCTGATCGACGCCGAGGACTCCGGACCAGATGCCGGCCAGGAGCCGTTCGGTGGGCGTCTGCGGCGGGACGAACTCGTCATCGGTGTCCATCGTGGCGCGATCGGGCGCCGGTAGGGCCCGCCTGTCGACCTTGCCGTTGGCGTTGAGCGGGATGACGTCGAGACCGACAAACGCGGACGGGACCATGTACTCCGGCAACCTGACCCGGCACCACTGACCCAACTCACC
>NZ_JABZED010000016.1:278847-279784 GCF_013416675.1 Salinispora sp. H7-4 | reverse complement strand
GACAACGGACTACCCCCGGTCTTCCAGCCCATCACGATCCACGGCCAGGGCGCCACCATCGTCCGGGCCGCCGCCGCCGACAACTTCCGCATCTTCGAGGTCGCCACCGGCGGCGACCTCACCCTCAAAGACCTCACCGTCGCCGGCGGACAGGTTATGGACCTCGACGGCGGCGGCATCCTCGCTGGCGAAGGCACCCGACTTAACCTCGAACGCGTCACCGTCCGCGACAACATCGCCACCGGTGAGGCCAGCGAAGGTGGCGGAATCTACAGTGACCGGAGCAAGGTCACGATCACCAAGAGCACCATCACCCGCAACACCGTCGGCGGGGACGGCGGCGGCATCTTCACCGACAACGCCGCCCTATTGATCAGCAAGTCGAAGGTGACCCACAACACCGCCGGCGACGAAGGCGGCGGATTGGTCAACGACGACGGCAACGCGACCGTGAGCCACGCCGTGATCAGCGACAACACCGCGGTCAACGGCGGTGGTGTGCACGGGGACGGCGACCTCACCGAGATCGTCCACAGCACCATCACCCGCAACACCGCCAGCGGCCTCGGCGGCGGCATCTACGACGACGGTGACGAGTCCCTGCTGCTCCAGCACGTCAAGGTCACCGACAACACCGCCACCTCCGGCGGGGGGCTCTACCTTCTTGAGGACATCGGCGCCACCATTGAGGACAGTAAGATCGTTTACAACACCGCCACCAGCGGCGACGGCGGCGGCATCGCCATCGTCGGCATGGAAGACGGTGACCCCGTGGTGGCCCTGCGCCGCACCACCATCTCCGGCAACCAGGCCGGGGAAGTCGCCGGCGGCATCTTCTTCAACCCGTCCGACCAGACCACCGTCCTCACCCTCACCGACGTCCGCGTCACCGACAACCTCGCCCAGAACGAACCCGGCGGCGTCTACAACAACGGCG